>JALRJA010000254.1 GCA_023255235.1 Flaviramulus sp. | reverse complement strand
CATAGCAAATAACACTAATATTGTTTCCTTGTTTTACAAGCGATGCTTTTCCAAAAGGTAGTGTATAATAATTGGTTGGAACATCTTGCTTTATACTTCTATACAATGCTTTATGCTCAAAAAATAAAACCGGATTTGGGTCGTTTATGGCTGTTGCCAATAACCCTTTAGCATCATAAGGGAAGGCTGGGTAAACCACCTTTAAACCAGGTGTTTTAGTAAACCACGCTTCGTTTGTTTGCGAATGAAATGGACCTGCAGATACACCGCCACCACAAGGCATTCTTATTACTAAATCGGCATTTTGATTCCACCTGTAAAAAGACTTGGCTATATAATTAACCACTGGATTAAAACCCGATGTAATAAAATCTGCAAATTGCATTTCTACAATACTTTTTATACCTGCTATAGATAAGCCCATGGCGGTTTCAATAATAACAGACTCGCAAATAGGCGTATTTCTAACTCGGTCTTTACCAAATTGCTCAAAAAAACCTTCGGTTATTTTAAAAGCACCACCATATTCTGCAATATCTTGCCCCATAATTACTAACTCTGGGTATTGAAGCATACTTTGGTTTAAACTTTCAGAAATAGCATCTATAAAACGTATGTTTTTAGTTTCAGAATTAGGTGTTGTATTGTTATAATTAAAATGCTGAAACACATCGTTTAGTTCTTCGCTTTGGTTTGGTGTGATAGCGTCTTCTTTAAAAGCTATTTCTAAATGTTCGTTAATCTCATTAATAATAGCTTCTTTAATTTTTACTTCTTCGGCTTCTGTTAAAATAGTTTCTTCTCTTAGAAATGCTTGATAGTTTTCAATTGGGTCTTTCATTGCCCATGTGTTTAACAACTCTTTTGGAACGTAGTGTATGCCACTCGCCTCTTCATGACCACGCATTCTAAAAGTAATAAATTCTAGCAAAACTGGTCTGGGGTTGGCTCTTAGGCTTTTAGTAATTTCTGTTAATTTGGTATAAACTTCAAGAATATTATTGCCATCTATAATATGTGATTCCATACCATAGCCAATGCCTTTATCTGCAATATTTTTGCAGTTGTACTGCTCGTTTGTAGGTGTTGATAAGCCATAACCATTATTTTCTACACAAAATAAAACGGGTAGTTGCCATACCGATGCTATATTTAGAGCTTCATGAAAATCACCTTCACTTGTGCCGCCTTCACCGGTGAAAACAGCTGTAACCTGCTTCTTGTTTTTTAATTTTGAAGCTAAGGCTATTCCATCTGCAACACCTAATTGTGGTCCTAAATGTGAAATCATGCCAACAATTTTATATGCTTGTGTTCCAAAGTGAAACGATCGGTCTCTGCCTTTAGTAAACCCAGATGCTTTTCCTTGCCATTGTGCAAATAATCTATACAAAGGAATTTGTCTAGTAGTAAAAACACCCAAATTTCTGTGCATAGGTAAAATATATTCATTGGTATTTAAAGCCATTGTAACACCAACAGAAATAGCTTCTTGACCAATACCAGAAAACCACTTACTAATTTTTCCTTGTCTTAATAAAACAAGCATTTTTTCCTCAATCAATCGAGGTTTTAACATGTTTTTATATAACGCTAATAAAGTAGTGTTATCAAGATTTTCTTTATTAAATTGCATACAAAATAAAGGGCTATAGTTTATATAAACTGGATATCCAAATATACCATAAAAAGGATAATATTAATAAAAAACTTACATTACAAATTTCATATTGTTTTTGTACATTTGTAATACACATAATCTAAAAAAAACTACTTATGAATACCATCCCAAGTGTTAATTTGAATGACTTCATATCAAATAATTCAGAAAAAAAACAAGAATTCGTTAATGCTATTGGAAAAGCTTATGAAGAAATAGGTTTTGTAGCATTAAAAGGGCACTTTTTAGATGATGCCTTGGTTGCTAATTTATATAAAGAAGTAAAGAATTTTTTTAATTTGCCTTTAGACATTAAGAAAAAATATGAAATACCAGGTATTGGTGGTCAACGTGGTTATGTTTCTTTTGGAAAAGAAAGTGCTAAAGGCAAAAAAGAAGCCGACTTAAAAGAGTTTTGGCATTTTGGGCAATATGTTGAAAACAATGAAAAATTACAAGCAGAATACCCCAATAATGTGATAGTTGAAGAACTTCCTGAGTTTAATAAAGTTGGTAAAGAAGCTTATAAAATGCTAGAAAAAACAGCCAAATATGTTTTAAGGGCTTTAGCATTACACTTAGGCTTAGATGAAACGTATTTTGATTCTTATATTTTTAACGGAAACTCTATTTTAAGACCTATACATTATCCACCAATTACCCAAGAACCTAATGATGCTGTTAGGGCTGCAGCACATGGTGATATTAATTTAATTACCCTTTTAATGGGAGCACAAGGTAAAGGCTTGCAAGTACAAAACCACAAAGGCGAATGGATTGACGCTATTGCAGAACCTGACGAACTCATGATTAATGTTGGCGATATGTTATCAAGACATACCAATAACAAATTAAAATCTACTATACACCGTGTTGTAAATCCTCCTAAAGAACTGTGGGGAACGTCGCGCTACTCAATTCCATTTTTTATGCACCCTATAAGCGATATGAAGTTACACGTTTTAGAAAATTGTGTTGATAAAAATAACCCAAAAGCGTTTGATGATATTACTGCAGGTGAGTTTTTAAATGAACGATTAGTAGAACTTGGTCTAATAAAAAAGTAGCATTTTGTATGCCTTATAGTAAGTAAACAGTAGCCTTACTATTTTTAAAAACACAAAAATGGATTTACAAGACCAATTAAAAAATTTATTTCCAGATCATATTCAAGAAAAAGATACTCTAAACCCTGAAAAAGAATTAGATATTTGGGTTCAAGATGAGCCTATAATTTGTAAATATGAAAAACGAAAAGGCAAACCTATAACCATACTTGAAGGTTATAACGGTGCAACCCAAGATTTTAAAATACTTACCAAACAAATTAAAACAACTCTTAGTGTAGGCGGAAGTTTTAAAGATGATAAAATAATTATTCAAGGCGATTATCGTGATAAAATAATGACCATCTTAAAAGAAATAGGATTTCAAGTAAAACGTGTAGGCGGCTAATTAATGAATAAACTACCTCTTCATATTACAAACGGAAACAACCTTACCTCCTATCTTAACGAATTAAGTATTGCAGGCGACAAGTTAACCTGGCAGGAAATGCTTTGCGAAGGACCAACTACCAAAACAGTATATTCTGATGAGTTCTTAAAATCAAGACAAACTTTTTTTGATGCGTTTTATGATATTGATTTAAATATTGAAGAAATAAGCCACGAATTAAATAAACTAAATAACATCACTAATTATTCTGAGATTATTTTGTGGTTTGAGTATGATTTATTTTGTCATATTAATCTACTAGCAGTTATAAATTTAATTCAACAAAAAAAAATAACCCTTCCATTATACCTTGTTTGTAGTGGCAGAATTAAGGGTAATAAAACTCTAAAAGGCTTATCAGAATTATTACCTGAAGAATTACTAAAACACTATAAAAATAAGGTTTTGCTTAATCAAGAAGCCATTACTATAGCAACTAGTGTTTGGGAAATATATTGTGGCAAAGACCACAATTTACTAAAACCATATATTATAAAACCATCTGCATTTATGTATTTAAGCACTTGTTTGAAAGCACATTTAGAGCGGTTTCCTGATCTTAAAGACGGATTAAACGTATTAGAAAGAAATATCCTCAAAATTATTAATCAATATAAAATTACTTCTAAAAACCAATTACTTGGCTATGCTATAAATTATCAAGGGTTTTATGGCTATGGTGATTTGCAATTATTAAGAATTATAAATAATTTAAGTATCTTTTATACTGTAGAAAATAACCGTTTAGTTTTAAATAGAAAAGGGCATGAAGCCCTTTTAGGGCAACAAAATTTTTCTTCAGAAATAAATGATACAATTACTTTTGGAGGTGTTAAAAAAATGAGTTATCAATTTTGTAACGCCCAAAATAAACTTATAAAATCTGTTTAAATGCCTATTAAAGAATCTGAACTTATATTAAATCCTGACGGAAGTGTTTACCACTTAAATTTAAAACCCGAACACGTTTCAAACACTATCATTTTTGTTGGAGACCAAGACCGTGTAGAGAAAGTATCAAACCATTTTGATGTTATAGAGTTTTCAACTCAAAAAAGAGAATTTAAAACCCATACCGGAATTTACAAAGGAAAGCGTATTAGTGTTATTTCAACAGGTATTGGCCCAGATAATATAGACATTGTTATAAACGAACTAGATGCCCTATTTAATATTGATTTTAAAACAAGAAAAATTAAAGAAAAGCTCACTAGCCTTGATATTATAAGGGTTGGTACATCAGGTTCTTTACAAAAAAATATTCCGGTTGATTCGTTTGTTATTAGTGAATATGGACTAGATTTAAACGGCATGCTTCACTTCTATAAAACAGAAAGTATTGGCAATACAGCTATTGAAAACGCCTTTATTTCTCATACAAACTGGAATCAAAACAAATCAAAACCCTTAATAATAAAAGGAAGCGATAAATTAATAAAAAAATTTACAAGCTCAAAAACCCACAAAGGCTTAACGGCAACCGCTGGTGGTTTTTACGGACCACAAGGACGTGTTTTAAGGCTAGCTGTAGAAGATTCTAATTTAAATAAAAAAATGGATACTTTTAATTTCAATGGTATGCACGTAACAAACCTTGAAATGGAAACAGCTACTATTTATGGGCTTTCAAAATTATTAGGACATAATTCTCTCTCGCTAAATGCTATTATTGCCAATAGAGCTGTAGGCACTTTTAGTAAAAACCCTTATGTAGTTGTTGAAAATTTAATAGTATACACATTACAAAAAATAGTAGAATAAATTAATTGATTAAATGCAGAACGTTAATATTGGTGGCGTACCAGAACACTTTAATCTAGCATGGTACTTAACACTAAGAGATGGTGCTTATAGAAAAGAAAATATTCAGTTACAATGGCATGATTACCATGGAGGCACTGGCGATATGTGCCAAGCACTTAGAAATAAAGAAATTGATATAGCTGTTATTCTTACCGAAGGCATTATTAAAGATATCATAGATGGTAATCCTAGTAAAATTGTACAAACCTTTGTACAAACTCCACTAAATTGGGGTATTCATGTAGCTAAAAATTCACCATATAAAACTATAAAAGACTTAAAAGGAACTAAAGCAGCCATAAGTAGATATGGCTCAGGTTCACACTTAATGGCATATATAAATGCCGAAAATCATAATTGGAATTTAAATACCGATTTACAATTTGAAGTCATTGAAGATTTAGAAGGTGCTGTAAAAGGGTTAACTCAAGGCATTGCAGATTATTTTTTATGGGAAAAATTTACAACTAAACCCTTAGTTGATAATGGTATTTTTAGGCGTATTGGTAACTGCCCATCTCCGTGGCCTTGTTTTGTAATTGCTGTTAGAAATGATTTTATTGAACATAATAACCACGCTCTTAGTGTTATTTTAAATATTATAAATAAAACAACTCAAGAATTTAAAACTATTCCAAGTATAGACAAAACCATAGCCAATCGCTACAAACAAAAGCTCGATGATGTTCAAGAGTGGTTACATTTAACCAAGTGGTCTCAATCGTTAATTGACAACAATACCATTACTAAAACACAAGAAAAATTATTGGCTTTAGATATTATTCCCAAAATAGTTGACTATGATTTATTAGTACATAAGCTCTAAAACAATATTTTAACAAAAACTTATTATATATTAATTTTAATGTCATTACTTTTGATAAAATAACAATTTTTTATTGTCAGATGACTTGTTATAAAATCTATTGTAAATAATGTCTTAAAAAAAATAAAAACCTAATGAAAAAACTAACTCTACTTGTGCTAGCCATAGCAACTATAGCTTGCAAAAACGAACCAAAAAATTACGCAACTTTCTCAGGAAAAATAACCAATAAAAATAGTGACTCAATTATAGTTCAAACACGTAGTTATTCTAAAACAATTAAAGTTAATGACGATGGAACATTTAGTGATACTTTACATGTAGAAACAGGTATTCATTCATTTTATGATGGTAAAGAATTATCTTCTGTTTTTCTTAAAAACGGTTTTGATATTTATCTAACATTAGACACTAAAGCGTTTGATGAGTCTATAAAATATACTGGAACTGGTTCTGAACACAGTAACTTTTTAGTAAAAAACGCTTTATTGAGAGAAGAGCTCTTAGACATAGATAAGCTAAGTAATCTTGAAGATATGGAAGCAGTAGAAAAAGAATTTAATACTATTGATGCCAAACTGAATGAATTTTATAATTCTAATACTCAAGTTGACACATCTATAACCAATAGGCTTAAAACCACCATAAAACCTATGTTGGGTTCATATAAAAACTATTTAGCACAAGGCATTGCTCTTAAAAAAGAATTACCAAAAGGGTCTGCTTCGCCAACTTTCGATAACTATGAGAATTATAATGGCGACACAACTTCACTTGAAGATTTAAAAGGAAAATATGTATATATTGATGTTTGGGCTACTTGGTGCGGACCATGTATAGCCGAAATACCATCATTAAAAGAATTAGAAAAAACATATCACGGTAAAAATATTGCATTTGTTAGTTTATCTGTTGATGATGGTAGGAGTTATAAAGGCGAAACACAAGAAGAATCTATGGCTCTAGCTAAAGAAGGTTGGAAAAAAATGATAGCAGAAAAAGAACTAGGAGGCGTTCAAATAATTGCTCCTGAGGGTTGGAAATCTAAATTTGTTCAAGACTACAAAATAACTGGTATTCCTAGATTTATTTTAGTTGACCCTGATGGCAATGTTGTATCACCTGATGCACCAAGACCATCTAGTGAAGGTATTAAAAAGTTATTAGCTGAATTAATTTAAAATTTTTATTGGGTTACTATTCGGTTTTGTTTTCATCTTGTTCTTTTGGTAAAGATTCGGGTTGTGTAAATAAATCTAAATAGGCTTTTCCTAAATATTCTATAATATGGCTAGCAATTAGGCTTTGGTATCCAAAATCGTTAATTGCTATATCGGCAGATTTTCCGTGTAAATACACACCAAAAATAGAAGCTACTAATGGGCTATAACCTTGTGATAGTAAACCTGCAATAATACCTGTTAGTACGTCACCGCTTCCTGCTGTAGCCAAACCTGGGTTACCTGTTGAGTTTATATAAAATTTGGCATCATAAATAGTTATGGTATAAGCTCCTTTTATTACCAAAATAACATCATATTTTTTTGAAAATGCGTTTGCTTTTTTTAGTTTATCAAAATCATTTTTCCAACTACCAATTAATCGTTCTAACTCTTTAGGGTGTGGCGTTAGTATAGTTTGAGGTGTAAGTAGTTTTAATAAGGTGTTTTTATTTGCTAGAATATTAATACCATCTGCATCAATAACTAAAGGTATTTTATTTGTTTTTAAAAAACCTTCAAAAGCATCTATAGTTTTAGTATTTGTGCCTACTCCTATTCCAAAAGCAATAACGCTTGGTTTTATATCAAAGGCAATAGAACTTATAAGTTTGTCATTGGTATCTGTAATTACCATTGCTTCGGGGAAAGCCGACTGCAAAACAGTATAACCACATTTAGGAACATACGCAGAAACCAAACCTGCTCCAGCTGATAACGCACCTCTACATGCTAGAGTAACTGCTCCTATTTTGCCATAACTACCGCCAATAATTAAGGTGTGACCAAACAAACCTTTATGCGAAAATTTATCTCGAGGAATATAATTTGGTAATACCTCATACTTTCCTATAAGTGTACTATCAGTCTGGCTTGTATGTAAAAACTCTTGATCAAAACCAATATCCAACACTTCCCATTGTTCGGTATATTTTGCAGTTTCGGGGAGAAAGAAAACCAATTTAGGACAAACAAAACTCAATGTGCAAGTGGCATAAACAACGGCATCATCATCTGTAACGGCTTTATCAACATATAAACCAGACGGCATATCAATAGAAAGCGTAAATGCGTTACTTGTTTTTAAATGAATAAAAAGTTGTTTAACCCAGTCATCAATAGGTCTATTTATTCCTATACCAAAAACAGCATCAACAATAACATCATCTCTTCCTATTTCTGGAAACCCTTCTTTAGAGTTTAATAGTATAGGCCATTTTTTTGTTACATTCTTTATCCTGTCATAATTAATTAAAAAATCGCTTGAGCGTTTATCACTATAATTTACAATATAAGTGATAACATGATAGCCATGCGTAATTAAAAGTCTGGCTAAAACCAATCCATCACCGCCATTATTACCAATTCCACAAAACACATGAATAGGCACCTGAGCACCTTGCATTCGCAAATCTATCCAATTAAAAATTTGAGTTCCTGCTCGTTCCATTAAATCTGTAGATGTTATGTTTTGGCGTTCTACAGTTAATGTATCGCCTTGGTAAATTTGTTCTTTTGAAAAAATTTTCATTATTAAGATTATTAATTTTTTAATTCTATAATGTATTCGTCAGAAATTTTAAATAAAAACCCATACAATTTAAGAATACGCTAAAAAGAAAATATTTTGTTTTTTAATTAGTTTAAAAGTAATACTTTTGATATTCATTTTCATTTAAACTTAATGAAACTTTTAAACCAAAATATATTTTTTACAGCTGCTTTTTTAAAGAAAGCAAACACATCTATTTTTGGTACTGCAATTAATTTTACTACCCTTTGGGGTTGCTAATTGTATATTCTTCAAACTATTTTTGTAATTTAAAAAATTACAAGCTTTCAAGTATTATTTTAATTAAAAAACATATTAAAACATGACCGTTTTAAAATTTGGAGGAACTTCGGTAGGTTCTTCAAAAAATATAAATAATGTTATTACTATTTTAGAAAATTATTCTAAAAAAGAGCCTGTTATTTCTGTGGTATCGGCTATTGGAGGTATAACAGATAAGCTATTACTTGCTGGAAAACAAGCTCAAAATAAAGACACTAATTATATAGATGTATTTCTTACTATTAAAAGTATTCATAGTAATATTACCAAGGAATTAAATCCCAAAAATAGTAGTAGTATAATAGCTTTTCTAGATGATAAACTAGAAGCCTTAAAAAGTTTGCTTGATGGCATTTATTTAATTAATGAACTATCACCAAAAACTACCGATAAATTGGCAAGTTATGGTGAAATATTATCATCGCACATTATTGCAGAAACTCTAAAGAACAGAGGCTTACAAGCATCATGTAAAAACTCACAAGAGCTTATTGTAACAAACTCAAACTTTACTAAGGCAGAAGTTAATTATAGTATTACCAACAAAAATATTCAAACATATTTTGAATTGGCTTCTGAAAAAATAACCATTTTACCCGGTTTTGTTGCTAAATCTGTTGCTGGTGAACAAACAACACTAGGTCGTGGTGGTTCCGATTTTACTGCTGCCATAGTTGCTGCCGCTTTAAAAGTAAAACAACTTGAAATTTGGACAGATGTTAGTGGCATGTTTACAACTAATCCTAAACTAGTAAAACAAGCTTACCCCATTGATAGAATTTCATATCAAGAAGCTATGGAATTATCGCATTTTGGAGCTAAAGTGTTATATCCACCAACGGTACAACCTGTTTTAAATTTAAATATCCCTATTCATATTAAAAACACATTAGAACCAGAAGCCAGTGGCACTATAATTTCAAATGAATTACCACAATCTACTTCACCTGTAAAAGGAATTAGTAATATTTCAAACATTGCCTTATTAACCTTGCAAGGCAGTGGTATGATTGGTATTCCTGGGTTTTCAAAACGGTTGTTTGAAACACTATCATTAGAAAAAATAAACGTTATTTTAATTACACAAGCATCTTCAGAGCATTCTATTTGTTTGGGTATAGATGACCTTGATGCAGAAAGAGCTAAAGCTAGTATAGATACTGCTTTTGAAAATGAAATTACACTTCACAAAATAGACCCCATATTTGTTGAAAAAGGGTTGTCTATAATTGCCTTAGTTGGTGATAACATGAAAAATCATCAAGGAATTAGCGGTAAAATGTTTAGTTCTTTAGGAAAAAATAACATCAATATTAGAGCCATAGCACAAGGTGCTTCAGAAAAAAATATTTCGGCAGTAATTGCAGAAAAAGACGTAAAAAAAGCCCTAAACACCTTGCATGAACAATTTTTTGAATTGCGAACAAAACAGCTAAACGTTTTTATTACAGGTGTTGGTAATGTAGGTGAAAAATTAGTTGAGCAAATAAAACAACAACGCAAATATTTAAAAGATAATTTAAAAATAAATCTGCGTGTTATTGGCTTGTCTAATTCAAAAACTATGGTTTTTAATGAAGAAGGTATTCCATTACATTCTTGGAAAGAACAATTAGCACAAGGTGACAAAGCAACGCTTGATGGTTTTTTTGAAAACATTAAAGCTTTAAATTTACGTAATAGTATTTTTGTAGATGTTACAGCAAATCAAGATGTTGCCAATTTATACCCTAAATATTTACGTGAGAGCATTGGTATAGTAGCTTGTAATAAAATTGCCTGTTCTAGCAATTTTGAAAACTATAAATTATTAAAACGGTTATCACTAAAATACAACGCCCCTTTTTTATTTGAAACTAATGTGGGTGCTGGTTTACCTATTATAGATACACTTGGCAATTTAATTGCATCTGGCGATAAAATAACGTCTATTCATGCTGTTTTATCTGGTAGCTTAAACTTTGTTTTCAATAATTTTAATGATAAAACTAAGTTTTTTGATGTAGTAAAACAAGCCGCTGCCGAAGGTTATACAGAACCCGACCCAAGAATTGATTTGAGTGGTGTTGATGTAGCTAGAAAAATTTTAATTCTTGCTAGAGAAAGTGGTGCTGAAATAAATTTAGAAGATATTCAAAATACGTCATTTTTATCAGAATCTGGTTTAAAAAGTAATACAGTTGCTAATTTTTATAATACCTTACAAACCGATGAAGCACATTATCAAAAGTTATATGCTTCCGCGAAAGCGAAAAACTGCCAACTAAAATATGTAGCACAATTTAATAAAGGAAAAGCTAGTGTTAGTTTACAAGAAATTCCGCAAGGACATCCGTTTTATAATTTAGAAGGAAAAGATAATATTGTTATGTTTTATACACAGCGATACCCCGAGCAACCTATGATTATAAAAGGTGCTGGTGCTGGTGCAGAAGTTACAGCTTCTGGCTTATTTGCAAATATTATTAGAATAGGAAATATTAACTAGATACTAAACCAAACACAGAATATATGAAAGATGAGATAAACATATTTTCGCCAGCAACAGTAGCAAATGTTTCTTGTGGGTTTGATGTTTTAGGGTTTTGCCTTGAAAGTGTAGGTGATAATATGCTTATTAGAAAAACCAAAAAAAAAGGAATTTATATTACCAAAATTAAAGGTGATTTTGATTTGCCTTATGAAACAGAATTAAATGTTGCTGGAGTTTCGGCATTGGCAATGTATCAAACTCTTAATGTCGATTTTGGTTTTGAAATTGAAATAGATAAAAAAATAAAACCCGGAAGTGGCATAGGAAGCAGTGCGGCAAGTGCAGTTGGCAGCGTTTTTGGCATGAACCAACTACTAGGCAACCCTTACAATAAAACACAGCTTACCCAATTTGCTATTAAAGGAGAAGCCTTAGCGAGTAAGTGTGAACATGCCGATAACCTCGCTCCTGCCATATTTGGAGGGTTTACTTTAGTGAAAAGTATAGTGCCGTTAGTAATACTAGAAATTCCATCTCCTAGCAATTTGTACGCCACCATTATACACCCGCAAATTGAAATTAAAACATTTGAAGCACGAGCCATTTTACCTAAAACAATACCCTTAAACAACGCCATTACACAATGGGCAAATTTTGGGAGTTTAATTCATGCACTACATACAAATGATTATGATTTAATAAAACAATCGTTAAACGATGTCATTGTAGAGCCACACAGAAGCAAGCTTATACCGTATTACAATGAGGTTAAAAAAACCATGATAAATGCCGGTGCTTTGGGAGCTGGTATTTCTGGCTCCGGACCTTCAATTTTTTCACTTAGCAAAGGTGTTGAAACAGCAAAACATGTAGCCGATAATGTAAGCAATTTATATGCTAAAACAGGAATAGCTTTTGATGTTTATGTTTCAAAAATTAATACACAAGGTATTCAAATAATAAAATAACAATGAACTACTACAGTTTAAATAAGCAAGCACCCAATACATCATTTAAAAATGCTGTTATAAAAGGATTAGCACCAGATAAAGGGTTGTATTTTCCTGAACATATTGAACCCTTACCAAAAGCATTTTTCAATTCTATTGATAGTTTATCTTATTCTGAAATTGCCTTTGAAGCCATTAAACAGTTTGTATCACCAGATATTCCAAACCATATATTAAAAACGATTGTTGACGAAACACTATCTTTTGATTTTCCAATAGTTAAACTAAATAATCATATTTCTACCTTAGAGTTGTTTCACGGTCCAACCATGGCTTTTAAAGACGTTGGAGCTCGTTTTATGGCACGTTGCTTAGGGTATTTCAATAAAAACAACAATAATAAAGTAACTGTTTTAGTGGCTACTTCGGGAGATACAGGCGGTGCAGTTGCCAATGGTTTTTTAGGGGTTGAAGGTGTGAACGTGGTTATTTTATATCCTAGCGGAAAAGTGAGCGATATTCAAGAAAAACAATTAACTACATTAGGGCAAAATATTACTGCATTAGAAGTTAACGGTACTTTTGATGATTGTCAGGCTATGGTTAAAACAGCTTTTTTAGATAAAAGCCTAACAGACAATATGCAACTAACCTCTGCAAATTCTATAAATGTTGCACGATGGCTACCACAGTTGTTTTATTTTATGTTTGCCTACAAACAATTACATGACAAACATAAAGATATTGTATTCTCTGTACCAAGTGGTAACTTTGGTAATATTTGTGCCGGTATGATGGCACAACAATTGGGTTTACCAATTCGCCATTTTATAGCATCAAATAATGCCAATAATGTAGTAACTAGATATTTAACAACTCAGATTTACACACCAAAACCATCTGTACAAACTATAAGTAATGCTATGGATGTTGGTGCACCAAGTAATTTTATTAGAATTCAAGAGATTTATAAAAATAGATTTGACGTATTAAAAAACAACTTATTTTCTTATAGTTTTTCTGATGATGACACCAAAGAAGCTATGCTAGAAATTTATAAAAAATTCAACTATGTAGCAGACCCACACGGTGCTGTTGGCTATTTAGGTTGCCAAGCTTACTTAAAAGAAAACACAAATGCACATTGTGTGTTTTTAGAAACAGCCCATCCTACTAAGTTTTTAGATGTTGTAGAAACTGTTATTAAAGAAAAACAAGCTTTACCAGAACAAATACAACAGGTTATTGGAAAAGAAAAACAAGCTGTTAGCATAGCTACTTATGATGATTTAAAACGCTTTTTACACACATAAACAATCTTTTAAATTAGTTTTTCAACTTGTTGGGTATTAGTATGGCTTAAAACTTATTATCGTTAGCATTTGAGTTTGTGAACATTTTCAACTATATTCGAGTACCTATTTTTTAAGGAGATTAAACAATTCATACAATCAATAAAATTATATGCTACAAATGAAACATGTTATAAGCCAAATGATTCCTATTACAGAAAAGGAATGGAAAGGGTTTATTTCTCATTGTTCAAAAAAAGTATTTAAGAAAAAACAAATTATTTCTAAATCAGGTACTATTAGTTATAATACCATGTTTATAAACAAAGGAATTTTAAGGTTTTATGTTACCGATTTAGATGGTAATGAGCATACCACTCACTTTTCTCTAGAAAATGAATTTACAGGTGATTATACCAGCTTTTTATTAAAAAGTACTTCTGTTTACACTATGCAAGCCTTAGAAAACATGGACGTAATTATCATACCCAATGAGGCTATTAAATGGGGATATGACAATATGAAATATGGTGAAAAATTAGGCAGATTAATTGCAGAATCCTATTTCGTTTTTATGGATAATCGTATTAACAACACCTATGTAAAAACACCAAAAGAACGCTATGATAGTATTACCTCTATTTACCCAAATATT
>JALRJA010000235.1 GCA_023255235.1 Flaviramulus sp. | reverse complement strand
ATAATAAATATAAACATCGCTATATACCTAAGCTAAGCAATGATAAAAAAATATGGAAACCAATTGATGCAAAAAAAATAAAGGTTGATACTCTTTCAGGAACAGCTACTTTAAAACTTAATGTTTCGCCTAAAAAACTGTATGTTGCTGCTCAAGAAATTGAATCATCAAAAAACACCTATTCTTGGATTGATACCCTTTTAATAAAACACCACAAAATAAAAAAAATAGAAGCTGGCAAAACGGTATTAAATGAATCAAACTATGTTTTAGAAATTGAAGATAGCAGTCAAGTAAATTCTATTGTTTTAATTGCAAGACAGCATCCTCCTGAAATACCCGGAGGAACTATTGGGTTTAAAGCTTTTTATGAAACTTTATTAAGCAATTCAGCAATAGCAAAAACCTTTAGAAATCATTTTAATATTTACACATTCCCTTTGTTAAACCCAGATGGTGTTGACATGGGTAATTGGAGACATAACGCTAACGGTGTAGATTTAAATAGAGATTGGCAAAACTTTACTCAACCAGAAACACAAATGGTAGATAAATACCTAAAGAACAAAATTAAAAACGGTAAAAAAATACTATTTGCAATAGATTTTCACACATCGCATTCAGGACCATACATGTTAGTTTTAGATTCTTTAAATGAATTTAAAACAACTAAAATTATTCCAAACTGGATAAGTGCTATCGAAAACAACTCAAAGTTTAAAGTTGAAGCCAGAAGACGCAGCCAAGAACTTCCTTATTGCTACAACTATTTTTACAACACCTATAATTGTGAAGCAGTTACCTATGAAGACGGCGATGAAATAGACCGTAATACAATTAGAGAAAGAGCACAGGTATATGCTAAAGAGTTGATAAAAGTATTATTAACAACTAAAAACAGTCCTAAATGAAACTTAATTATTACCACTTATTAGTTGCTTTTTTAATTATAGTTAGTTGTAAAAGTATAGATACCGTTTCTTTTGAAACACCAGTAGATACAACAACCAAAGCTATTTCAAATCAAAAAAAACAAACTTTTGCATTAGATACTATTGGTGTATATGCCAGCAACGAGTTTGATGGTGCAAGACTAAACGGTTTTAAAAGAACAAATGATAGCACCGCTATACTTATAATAAACCCTGAAAATGAACCTATTAACAATAGTGCTTATTATGCTTTTAAAATTTGGTCAAAAACCCCTAAACCATTTTACTTAACTTTTCAATATCCAAAAGAATATAAGCACAGGTATATACCTAAACTTAAAAACGGCAATCTGTGGCATATTATAGACTCTACAAATGTTTTTAAAAGGGGTGATACGGTAACTATTAAACTAGATTTAAACAGCAATCCTTTATTGGTTGCTGCTCAAGAAATTAATACCTCAACCAATGTTAAGCAGTGGTATTTAAACTTAATTAAAGGAAAAGAAGATTATGTACACGTAAGCAATTTTGGAAAATCAAAATTAAAACGCAACTTACCAGTTCTTGATATATACAAGGGAAGCAAAAAAAACAAAGATATTATTGTTTTACTAACACGTCAACACCCACCAGAGGTAACAGGTTTTTTTGCATTTCAAGAGTTTTTAAAAACTATTTTAAACAACTCAAACCTTTCAGATACATTTTTGAATAAATATCGTGTATTAGCTTTTCCTATAATAAACCCCGATGGGGTTGATCTTGGTCATTGGCGACATAATGCAGGTGGTGTAGATACAAACAGAGACTGGTCTGTTTATAACCAACCAGAGATAAAACAAACCGTAAAACACATTACCAAAACGCTGAAAAAAAACAATGCTAAACTCATTTTAGGCTTAGATTTTCATTCTACTTATGAAGATGTGTTTTATACAAATGAAATAAGAGAAGGAACAACACTTCCAAATTTTATAACCAACTGGTTTAAAGCATTAGAAGAAAATATTCCTAATTATAAGGTAAATGAAGAGGCAGGCAATAGTAAAAAACCAGTTTCAAAAGGGTGGTTTTTAAATGGGCATAACGCTACTGGTATAACTTATGAAATTGGAGATGCAACTCCTAAAGACAGAATACAAGTTATTGGTAAAGCAACTGCTGAGCAGATGATGAAAGTATTACTTAAATAAATTGAAAACTTAAACCATAATTAGTTGAAAAAATTAAACCTACTTTTTGTTTCAATTCTAATAGGCAGCTTTATTTCATGTAAAAAAGAGATTAAAGCCGATATTTTAATAATAAATGGAATTGTTTATGATGGAAAAAACACCATTCCAAGTTATGATGTGTCAATAGCCATAAAAAACGATAGAATTGTTTTTGTAGGCAATAAAAACAATGTTGAAATTAAATCTTCAAAAACTATTGATGCTAGTGGTTTTATAGTATCTCCTGGTTTTATAGACCCTCACACACATGCAGACAGAGAATTAAAAGATTCAACACTATCACATAATAAACCTTTTCTATTACAAGGCGTAACAACAGTTGTAGTTGGTAACGATGGAGATAGTTTTTACCCAAGCGAAAAATATCAAAAACTATATACACAACAAGGTATTGGTACTAATGTTGTTCAATTGGTAGGACATCATCAAATTTTGGAGGCTGTTATTGGTAAAAGTGATATAGAGCCAAGTGCAGAGCAAATAGCCCAAATGCAAGATTTAATTCAAAAGGAAATGGATGCAGGCGTGTTTGGCATGTCAACAGGCTTATATTATTCACCAGGAAGTTATACCAGTACAGAGGAAGTTATAGCACTAGCTAAAATTGTTGCAAAAAACCAAGGTATTTACGATACACATTTACGTGATGAAAGCTCTAATACCATTGGTTTAGTAGCATCTGTTAAAGAAGCTATAGAAATTGGTAGAAGAGCAAAATTACCCATTCACATTTCGCATATTAAGTGTTTAGGTGTTTCTGTTTGGCATCAAAGTGATTCTATTATAAAAATTATTGAAACTGCTAGAAAAGAAGGTATTATAGTTACTGCAAATCAGTATCCTTATGATGCTTCTGGCACAAGTTTAAACGCTGCTGTATCGCCTCGTTGGGCAGAAAGTGGTGGTAAAGATTCTTTATTGTATCGTGTAAAACAGCCAAAGTTTAAAGAAAAAATAGTTAATGAAACCAAAGACAATATTATGCGTCGTGGCGGTCCAACAAAACTCCTTATTGTAAAATGTAATAACACTACATATATAGGTAAAACGCTTCAAGAAATAGCAGATGTGTTAAACTTACCACCAGAAGAAGCTGTATATCCTATTTTAGAAACTGGCTATGTGCGTGTAGCTTCCTTTAATATGAATTCTAAAGATATTACAAATTTCATGAAACAAGATTGGGTAGTTACAGGATCAGATGGTAATACAGGTCATCCTCGTAAATATGGCACATTTCCAAGAAAGTATAACCAATACGTGAAACAAGACAGTGTTTTAAATTTGGCAACTTTTATAAATCAAAGCACCTCAAAAACTGCAAACATATTTAAAATAGCACAACGAGGTGAGCTTAAAGAAGGCTATTATGCCGATATTATCATATTTAACCCAAATACATTTAGAGACATAGCAGACTACAAAAACGCCTTTGAGTATGCCAAAGGTTTAGAATATAGCATTATTAACGGAAAACTCTCTGTTGCAAATGGTAAATTCACTAAGCTTTTAAATGGAAAAGTATTAAAAAAGAAATAACTATGAACAAGCATAAACTAGCATACTTCCTGTTAGCATTATTGATAATAAGTTGTAAAAAAGAGAAGAAAAAAGAAGTTTTACAAGCTGCAGTTGAAAACAGCGATATAGTTTCAACTATAATAAAAGACAAAGAAAGTTTTTATTATATAGATTTTAAAAACTACCCTAATAAGAAAAAAGAATTACCCATTGGTGTGTTCGATTCTGGTACAGGCGGTCTTACAGTACTAAAAGCAATTGTAAATTATGACCAAAACAATAACAAAAATCATGAAAGTGGAGAGGATGGAGAAATAGATTTTATAAAAGAATCCTTTATCTATTTAGGAGATCAAGCAAATATGCCTTATGGAAATTATTCAACAGAAAATAAGGTCGATTTATTAAAAGAGCACATTATTAAAGATGTTCAATTTTTAATGAGTAATAAGTATTACACTGATGCTTTAGATACTATGGTTAAAACAGATAAACAGCCTGTTAAAGCATTAGTAATTGCTTGCAATACTGCAACTGCTTATGGCAAAGAACACATAGAAGCGTTTCTAAAAAAAGCAAATTCTAATTTAAAAGTTATTGGCGTTATTGATGCTGGCGTAAGAGGTACACTGGCTACTATTAAAAAAGATGAAGATGCCATTATTGGTGTTTTGGCTACAACAGGAACCGTAGCATCAAAAGGATATCAAAACACATTGTTAAAATTTAAAGATCAGTTAGGTTATACAGGCAACATTGAAGTATTCTCACAAGGAGGCGTTGGAATTGCCGAAGCTATTGATGAAGACCTTAATTACTATAATAAAAACCTTAAAAAACCTAGAGATAATTACAAAGGACCTAGTTTAGATAACGACGTAAAAATAGACCGAACACTTTTTGATATTTATAATTTTGATTTTAGCAATAGTAAAATGCTATGTGACACCAAAGAGTTAACCAATTGTTCAGTTCTTCAAATTAACGATGCTAAAAATTATGTACGTTACCATTTGGTAACGCTTATGGAGCAAATTCGTCAATCTAAAACAAAAAACAAATTGAAATCCATCATATTAGGTTGTACACATTACCCATATATGATTGAAGAAATTAATGCTATTTTAAAAGAGTTATACAATTATAAAGGTAAAAATGGCAATTACTTTTACAGAGATTTTATGGTTAAAAATACTAATCTAATAGACCCTGCTGTAGATACTGCTAAAGAATTACATCAGTATTTAAAACAAGAGGCTTTATTTAACCCAGTTGGTAATATAAAAGATAGTGAGTTTTATATAAGCGTAGCCAATAAAGACAATGCAAATAATATTATAGACTCTAATGGTCGCTTTACTTATAATTATAAATATGGTAGAGATGCAAACCAAATTCAAGAATATGTTAAGATAGTGCCCTTTAGTAGGAATAATATTTCTTATGATATATTAACCCGTTTTCAGAAACAAATTCCTTATGTATATCAATTAATGCAAAATTTCAATTACCAAAATCCTAAGACCCAGCACCTATCAGAAAAGAGTAAAATATAATAAACCAATTCATAAAACCTAAAATCACAAATATTACTTTATTATTTTTATTGATTATAAACTCGTTAAATTTTGAAAAGATGTCTATTGCTTGATTATAAATGAATTATGCTTTAGGATATGTTTTTAAATTAAAATAGTACTTTTACTAATTAAACAAAACCACTTAAAGCCTTATTATGAAAAAACTCGCATTACATTGGAAAATATTATTAGGAATGCTTTTTGGTGTCATTCTAGGATTAGTAATGACAACTTTTGAAGGCGGCAAAGAGCTTGTTCAAGATTGGGTAAAACCATTTGGCACAATATTTATTAATGCACTTAAGCTCATAGCTATACCATTAATTTTAGCGGCTTTAATTAAAGGCGTTTCAGATTTAAAAGATATTTCTAAACTATCTAAAATGGGTGGTCGCACTATTGGAATATATATTAGCACTACAATTATTGCCGTAACCATAGGGTTGTTTTTAGTAAATATGGTAAACCCTGGATATTCTATTTCTGAAAATACCAGACAAGAAATGGTAGGTAATTATGCCGATAACACCACCCAATATAAAGAAACTGCAAAAGCTCAAAAAGAAGCAGGACCACTAAAGGCTTTAGAAGATTTAGTGCCTGAAAACATTTTTTCTTCGGCTACTAGTAATCGTAATATGCTACAAATAATATTCTTTTCTTTATTTTTTGGTATTGGCTTAATACTAATTCCAGAAGATAAAGGTAGTACGGTTAAAAAATTCTTTGATGGTTTTAACGAAGTTATTCTAAAAATGGTTGACCTAATTATGTTGGCAGCACCATACGGTGTTTTTGCACTTCTTGCTGCATTGGTTGTTGAGTCTCCTAGCATAGATTTATTTAAAGCTTTAGGGTGGTACTCATTAACAGTAATTTTAGGATTATTACTTATGATAATCATTTATATTGTATTGGTTTTTGTTTTTACTAAAAAGAAACCCAATTTTTTTATAAATGGAATTTCACCTGCACAACTATTAGCTTTTTCTACAAGTAGTAGTGCTGCAACACTACCTGTAACTATGGAACGTGTTACCGAGCATTTAGGTGTAGAAGAAGAAGTTGCTAGTTTTGTATTACCTATAGGAGCCACTATTAATATGGATGGTACAAGTTTATATCAAGCTGTTGCAGCGGTATTTATTGCACAAGCCTTTGGTATGGATTTGTCTTTTTCTACACAATTGGGCATTATAGCAACGGCTACTTTAGCCTCTATTGGTAGTGCGGCTGTTCCAGGAGCTGGTATGGTAATGCTTGTTGGAGTGCTTGGCTATGCCGGTATTCCAGAAGCTGGATTGGCTCTTATTTTTGCTGTTGATAGACCTTTAGATATGAGTAGAACAACTGTAAATGTAACCGGAGATGCGGCTGTTTCTATGCTTGTTGCTAAATCTATAGGAAAGTTAGGAGAACCTAAAGTTAAAAATTGGGATGATAATTATACCGGCAAATAATCAGGTTATAAAACACCAATTAGCTTTTTGTTTTAACAATTAAGTAATTTGTATAAAACCAGTTTTTATTGGTAATTAATGCTATCTGCTTCAGAAATCATCCATTTATCAACCAAACCGGCATTAATTTCTAATACATATTTTGCTGGTAAAACAGAAGGTAACGAAGACTCATCAAAAGGTTTTGCATTTTTTTGAAAGCTCACTATTTTTTTATTTGCATCAATAAAAATTAAATCAAGCGGCATTTTTGTATTCTTCATATAAAAATTACGTGGTGCAACATCATCAAAAACAAATAGCATTCCTTGGTTGGTTTGCATACTATCTCTATACATTAATCCTGTTTCTATTTCATAGGCTGTATTGGCTATTTCAATATCTAAGGTTACTTGTGTAGAGTCTTTTTTATAAATAGTAAGTTCGGCTTCCTTTTTAAATGAAATTTTGGTTTGTGTAATACCCTTTTTGTCGTCTTTACAGGCTATAAAAACAAAGAAAATGACTAGTACTTTAGAAAAAGCATAATGCTTGTTAAACATATTATTTTTTAGCGTTTATAGGTTTGTATATAAACATAAAGTAAAGACCAAGTAATATAAAAGGAATGCTTAGCCATTGCCCAGTATTTAGCCCAAACCAATTAATATACTCATCTCCTTGAGGTTCTTTTACAAATTCTACAAAAAACCGTATAGTCCAAAGTAAAATTAAAAACAGACCAAATAAAAACCCCGATTGTTCACTTTTTTTAGTTTTAGAATAAAAAAACCAAAGTATTAAAAATACAAATATGTAACAAAATGATTCATACAATTGAGTAGGATGTCTATAAGGAATAGCTTCCAATAATTCAGGATTATTGGCAATTGCATTATAGGCTTTTTGAACATTTTTAATTCCGGTTAGTTGTACAGCTTCATATTTGTTATAATAATCTTGAATAAAGCGTGTGCCTAGTGCAAAATCACCTGAAACTTTTCCAATAATTTCAGAATTGATAAAATTTCCTATTCTAATAAAAATAGCACCTAAAGCCACCGAAATAACAACGCGGTCTAAAATCCATAGCAATGATTTATATTGGTATTTTTTTCGGTACAAATACATGCCAATAATAATACCTATAGCTGCACCATGACTTGCTAAACCTTGAAACCCGGTGAATTCAAAACCGCCTTTAAATTTAAATGGTAGAAAAATGCTAAAAAAATCGTCATGAATTAACTCCGATTGGTAAAACAAAACATGCCCAAGCCTTGCACCAATCATGGTTGCAAAAACAGTGTATATTAAAAGCGAATCTAAAAATTCAATAGCTATTTTTTCTTTAGTAAAAATACGCTTCATTATATACCAACCTAAAACAAAGGCAACAACCCACATAAGGCTGTAAAAATGAAGCTTAAAATTACCAATGATGTCTATTCCTGTTATTGGATTCCAATCAATTTTTAAAAGTTGCATACGGTTTGATTTTTATAGGTAAATATACAAGTAAATATTAGTTTTTTATATTAAGTTGTTATAATTTGACGCAACCAAACAAAAAAAATTGCATCTAATCTAAAAACAATTGCTATGAAAAAATTACTAATCTTTACTTTAATTGGATTTACCATTTTAAGTTGTAGCTCTAACAATGATAGTATTTTAAATACTTCTGATTACACCAAATATATAATTGAGAACTCTATTGATACAGAAATTAATTTTATGGTAGAAGAAATATATACAACTAACCAAATACAAGAACCCATTTTAAAACTAAAATTAATTACCTCTGAAATATTCCCTTGTATCAACTATGGATTGTCAACAACTGAATTTATAAATGGTAATGAACTAATTGTAAGATTTAATCAGATAATTCAACCCGAATTATGTTTCACTGCATTAGGACCTGCAATATCCTATATTGAATTACCTGAAAATACAAATAAAGTAACTTTTTTAAATGGAAGTGTTATTGACAAATATTCTATTGACATTAACGAACAAAAAACATCTATAACACTCATCGAAAATAATTTCACAATGTCATTATACAACAAAACGTTTAGAGTTCCAGAAAATTCATTCGCCTATGTTTGCGGAACTAATACAAATAATACTAACATTTATACAGATTTTTCAGAGATTATAGAGCAAAATCCTGATTTCATAGAATTTGAATTTGAAGGAGAAGGGAGAATACCTTACCCAGAAACAACTAATGGAAATTGGGTTAATCATCCTTCAAAATATTATAAATATACAAACTTGATTGAATTTAACAATTTAGCTAACATACTTAACGATTTTTCTTCAGAAAATATTGAAGAAAATTCAGGAGTTACCATTTCAATATATGGTTGGAATAATATTAAATTTTACAGTTGGATTGAAAATTGAAAACTATGCAAAATGCACAAAATTGTAATTACAGTGTGCTTTACTGAGTCAAAACTCAGTCGAAATTGCTAAACCAAAAATTAATGCATATTAACTTTTATCTAACGCTAATACAAGACCATTTTATTCAAGAAGGGCAACAATTTCAACTTCAAAAATTAAATTAGATTTACCGGGTATAGCTCTATTACCATACTCGCCATAGGCTAGATGGTAAGGAATGAAAAAAGTAGCTTTATCACCCAAACTCAATTGCTTTAATCCTTCTTTTAAGCCTGCAATTATAGGAGCGTTTGGCATTATTTCAACGTCTATTGGTTGGTATCTGTCTCCTTCTAAACGAGTTGTATTAATAGCATTTAAAGCTCTAGCGGTTTCTAATTTGCTGGTTTCTAAAAGCTGGCCGTTTTCAAAATATACTGTATAATGAATTGATATACGGTTGCCTTCTTTTAATTTGTTACCAGAACCTTTTTCAGAAATATAATATTTTAATCCAGATTCAAGAATGGTTGCTTGAGCTTCTTGTTTGGTAAGTTTTTCTTTTGATGCTTTAATTAGTGCTTCAGCTTTTTCAGCTTTTTCTTTTTCAATACGTTCTACTTCTTTAAAATGGTTAGTAAAGATGTTTGAAGCATCAAAATTTTTAGCATTTTTACCTTTTCTTATAATATTTAACTCTGTTATAATTACCTCTTTTATAG
>JALRJA010000129.1 GCA_023255235.1 Flaviramulus sp. | reverse complement strand
ACCAACGCTTGTTCTGCATCTTTACCAGATACGTTTTTGTTACGTAAATCTATTAACATGCAGTGGTTATCGGTGCCACCAGAAATAATATTATAGCCTTTTTCAACTAAAGCTTTTGCCATAATTGCAGCATTTGCTTTTACTTGTAATTGGTAGTGTAAAAATTCATCGGTTAATGCTTCTCCAAATGCAATTGCTTTAGCAGCAATAATATGCTCTAATGGCCCACCTTGGTTTCCAGGAAAAACTGCCGAATCTAATAATGATGACATTTTACGTAAACTACCATCTTTTAAAGTAATACCGAATGGGTTATCAAAATCTTGACCCATCATAATCATACCACCTCTTGGGCCTCTTAAGGTTTTGTGTGTGGTTGTTGTAACAATATGGCAATATGGCATGGGATCGTTTAAAATACCTTTTGCAATTAACCCTGATGGATGTGAAATATCTGCCATTAAAATGGCTCCAACACTATCAGCAATCACTCTAAAACGTTTAAAATCAATATCGCGAGAATAAGCAGAAGCACCAGCAATAATTAATTTTGGTTGTTCTTTTGTTGCTATTTCTTGAATTTTATCATAGTTTAAAACACCTGTCTCCTGCTCTACGCCATAAAATACTGGGGTGTATAATTTACCAGAAAAGTTTACTGGCGATCCGTGTGTTAAATGCCCCCCATGCGATAAATCAAATCCTAAAATTTTGTCACCTGGTGTTAAACATGCATGGTAAACGGCTGTGTTTGCTTGACTACCAGAGTGTGGTTGCACGTTTACATAATCTGCTCCAAACAAAGCTTTTGCTCTATCAATAGCAATTTGTTCTACTTCATCAACGACTTCACAACCACCATAGTAACGTTTACCTGGGTAACCTTCAGCATATTTATTGGTTAATACAGAGCCAGCAGCTTCCATTACTTGTGGGCTTACAAAATTCTCTGATGCAATAAGTTCTATACCATGAAGTTGGCGGTCTTTTTCAGCTTCAATAAGTTCAAAAATTTGTTCGTCGCGTTGCATAAAATGAGTTTCTTTTTTTTTAATATTTGGCAAAAATAACAAATAGATTAGTTAAATTCACTAAAAAATATATATTTACTCTTAAGTTTTTAACCAATTTATTAACGATTAAAAGAAACCTAATTTTTCAGCATTTTATTCTATTAAAATGAAAAAATTATGTAGGTTTGAATATAATTCAATAACCATAAAATATACAAGTTATGCCATTATCAGCTAACAATCCAGATAGAAAATCGTGGTTACACGTAGATAAAAACTCCGATTTCCCCATACAAAACATCCCTTTTGGAGTATTTTTAACGCGTGATGATGTTATAACCATTGGCACCCGAATTGGAGACACAGCTATTGATTTAGGAGCATTACACCAATTAGGCTATTTTGATGATATTCCTTTAACTGATGATATTTTTCTTCAAGATACTTTGAACGATTTTATTGCTGATGGCCGAAAAACATGGCGTGCCGTAAGAAATCGCATTGCTGATATTTTTGACAGTAATAATGATACACTAAAAAACAACAGCAAGCATAAAGAAATTGTTCTTTTCCGTTTGGATGAAATTGAGATGCAGTTGCCTGTTCAAATTGGGGACTATACAGATTTT
>JALRJA010000036.1 GCA_023255235.1 Flaviramulus sp. | reverse complement strand
GCCCCTTTTTTAAAGATACTTCCAATTTCGCCAGCAACTAATAAAAACCGTTTTATATCGTCAAAATTACCATCATGATTTTCTATTACTAAATAATACATTAGCACTGCTGGTATAACACCCGCACTTCCGTTTGTTGGTGCTGTAACTACACGCCCTAAAGAAGCATTAACTTCATTTACAGCCAAGGCAAAACAGCTAACCCATTTAATAATTTGTCTAAATTTAACTTCGGTACTTCTAATTGCATAAACCCACTCTACAGGTGTTTTATAGGGCTCTAAGCCTATTAATGTTTTGTGAATATCAAAAGCACGACGTCTAACATGAAGTCCTCCGGGCAAACTACCTTCTGTATGACAACCAATATACATACACTCGAGCATGGTATCCCAAATGCGTTTTAATTCTAAATCTATTTTGGCTTCTGGTCTTATAGATTTTTCATTTTCTAAAACAACTTGCGAAATGGGTAAATTCAAATCTTTACAAAACTGTAAAAGTTCTTTGCCAGTATTTGTAGGATATGGAAATAAACATTTAATCTCAAAATTTCGTTTGCTATTTGTGCGTTCTTCTTTTACAACAAAACCACCACCAATAGAGTAGAAGGTTGAATTTATTTTTTTTCCGTTAATAATTGTCGAAAATGTCATGCCGTTTGAATGAAATGGCAAGAAATTTTTGTTAAAAACAACATCTATATCTGGGTTAAAAGCTATAAGTTTTTCACCGTTAAAGAGCAATGTTTTGCTGTTTTTAATAGAGCTAATTATTTTTTCAATATCAGATGTTGGAATGGTTTCAGGATTTGCACCAGCTAAACCAAGCATGACAGCATAATCGGTAGCATGACCTTTCCCAGTTAAAGAGAGTGAACCAAACAAATTTACTGTAACAGATTCTGTTTTGTTAAAAAGTTTAGCCTCTTTAAGTTCTTTAATCCAACGCTCTGCTGCTCGCCACGGACCAAGCGTATGTGAGCTTGACGGACCAACACCAATTTTAAGCATATCAAAAACAGAAATACATTCCATAATAATTATAAAAATAGTTTAATAACAAAGATATTCATTTTTGATTTTGTAAAATAATGTTTACAGAAAATTAAGATTAATTTTAGAATAATTATGAAATTATAACCAGGCAATTTTTAAAGATGTATTTATAAAAACAAAAAAACGCTTAATAAAGTGACACTGTGTCAGTATTTTTCTGTTGGCATAATCATTGACTTAAAGAAATCGAATTAAAACGAATATTCAACCTATTTAAAGTATAAAATATTATGAGTAAAATTATTGGAATCGATTTAGGAACAACCAACTCGTGCGTTTCTGTAATGGAAGGTAACGAGCCAGTAGTTATTCCTAATGCAGAAGGCAAAAGAACAACACCATCTGTTATAGCTTTTGTAGAAGGAGGCGAGATTAAGGTTGGTGACCCAGCAAAAAGGCAAGCCGTTACAAACCCAACAAAAACGGTTTATTCTATAAAGCGTTTTATGGGAAATAAATTTTCTGAATCAAAAAAAGAAGCAGAGCGTGTACCATATAAAGTAGTAAAAGGTGATAACGATACGCCTCGAGTTGATATTGACGGTCGTTTATATACACCTCAAGAATTATCGGCTATGATTCTTCAAAAAATGAAAAAAACTGCCGAAGATTATCTAGGTTCAACCGTAACACGTGCCGTTATTACGGTGCCTGCCTATTTTAATGACAGTCAACGCCAAGCTACTAAAGAAGCTGGTGAAATTGCTGGCTTAAAAGTAGAGCGTATTATAAACGAGCCAACTGCTGCGGCTTTAGCCTATGGTTTAGACAAAAAAGGTAAAGATCAAAAAATTGTTGTTTTTGATTTTGGTGGCGGAACACACGATGTTTCTATATTAGAATTAGGCGATGGCGTGTTTGAAGTATTATCTACCGATGGTGACACCCATTTAGGAGGTGATGATGTTGATGAAAAAATAATTAATTGGTTAGCAGATGAGTTTCAAACTGAAGAAAGCATGGATTTACGTAAAGACCCTATGTCTTTACAACGTTTAAAAGAAGCTGCCGAAAAAGCAAAAATAGAATTATCATCTTCTGCTCAAACTGAAATTAATTTACCTTATATAACAGCAACAGCAAGCGGACCAAAGCATTTAGTACGTACCCTAACACGCTCTAAATTTGAACAATTAATTGATGATTTAGTAAAACGAACAATTCAACCTTGTGAATCTGCCTTAAAAGCAGCTGGTTTAAGTAAAAGTGATATAGATGAAGTGATTTTAGTAGGTGGTTCTACACGTATTCCTGCTGTACAAACAGCCGTTGAAAAATTCTTTGGTAAAACACCAAGTAAAGGTGTAAACCCAGACGAAGTAGTATCATTAGGTGCTGGTATTCAAGGTGGTGTATTAACCGGCGATGTTAAAGACGTATTACTCTTAGATGTAACACCTTTATCACTTGGTATTGAAACTATGGGTAATGTATTTACTAAGCTTATTGAAGCTAATACAACTATTCCTACTAAAAAATCACAAGTTTTTTCAACAGCAGCAGACAATCAACCTTCTGTAGAGATTCACGTATTGCAAGGAGAGCGTCCAATGGCGGCAGATAATAAAACCATTGGTAGATTTCACCTTGACGGAATTCCACCAGCACAAAGAGGAACTCCACAAATTGAAG
>JALRJA010000028.1 GCA_023255235.1 Flaviramulus sp. | reverse complement strand
TGCCGAACAAACTGTAACAAATAACAATAATTCTATATTTATTGATACTTTTTTTACTTCAATTGAAGACGCACAAGAAGGAACAAATCATATTACAACACCGTTCTCATTTCAAAATACCTTAGCTCAACAAGTTGTATATGCTAGAGTTAGTAATCAAGGAGGTTGTTTTTCAATTGCTGAAATAACATTACTTACCTCCAATAACATAGTTACCCTACCTACTTTTGAAACCTGTGATAATCAAACTATTGATGGCATTTCAGATTTTAATACTGCTGATTTAATTACACATGTTAATCCATTTGTACCAAATGGTTCTGTTATAACTTGTTTTCTAAATAGAGAAAATGCTCTAAATAATATAGATGAGCTAACAGGAACTTTTACCAATTCTATACCAAATTTAGATACTATTTTTGTTAAAATTGAAACCAATGGTACTTGTTACAGCATTACAGAATTAGAATTAAGGGTTCTTTTTACACCTACTTTATTACCAAACGAGAGTATTTTTTATTGTTTAAATACCTTTCCGCAAACTATTCCTATTGATGCTGGTATTTTAAATGACAGTATTGATAATTACACATATCAATGGTTTTTAAATAACCAAGCTACAAGCCATAATACTTCAACAATACACATTAATGAAATTGGCACTTATACTGTAATTGCTACTCATACCAACGGTTGTGAAACCGCTAGAAATATAACTGTAAACGCATCACGTTTAGCCACAATTGAAGACATAATTATAGTAGAAGCATCACATAATAATACCGTTTCTGTAATGGTTTCTGGTGATGGTAGTTATCAATTTGCAATAGATACACTTGTATTTAAAGATGATGGCGTTTTTACAAATGTTTCAGCTGGTTTTCATACAATTTATATTAACGATATAAATGGCTGCGGAATAATACAAAAAGAGATTGCCGTTTTAGGATTTCCAAAATTTTTTACGCCAAATGGCGATGGTTTTAATGATACTTGGATACCTTTTGGAGTCAATCAAGAGTTTAACTCAAATTTAATTATTAAAATATTTAACCGCTACGGAAAATTACTAAAAACAATGAATCCACAAGAAATTGGTTGGAATGGCACCTTTAATGGTGTTAAACTACCAACCGATGATTATTGGTTTAAACTCTTGCTAGAAGATGGCAGAGAATATTCAGGGCACTTTACTTTAAAAAGATAACCCACATATTTTGTTTAATTTTGCGAAATGAAATGAGCATAGCAGCATTTTTATATTAAACTTATTTAAACTTCTATTATGCGAATTACATCTGATAAATAAAAACAACAAAATCACAGATGAATTTCAAAATTGAATCAGAATTTAATCCAACTGGCGATCAACCCCAAGCCATTAAACAGCTTGTTAAAGGTTTAAATACCAACGAAAAATACCAAACCCTACTTGGTGTTACAGGCTCGGGTAAAACCTTTACCGTTGCAAATGTTATTCAAGAAGTTCAAAAACCTACTTTAGTTTTAGCACACAACAAAACACTTGCAGCCCAACTATATTCTGAGTTTAAACAGTTTTTTCCAAATAATGCTGTAGAGTATTTTGTGTCATACTATGATTATTATCAACCCGAAGCCTACATTCCTGTATCTGGTGTTTATAT
>JALRJA010000022.1 GCA_023255235.1 Flaviramulus sp. | reverse complement strand
AAATCTAGCTTAGCTTTTGATACGCTATATGCCGAAGGCCAAAGACGCTATGTTGAAAGCCTATCTAGTTATGCACGCCAGTTTTTAGGAAGACTTGATAAGCCAAAGGTAGATTATATTAAAGGAATTGCTCCTGCTATTGCTATAGAACAAAAAGTAAACTCTACAAACCCACGCTCAACCGTAGGAACTACAACAGAAATTTACGATTATTTAAAATTATTATTTGCTAGAATTGGCAAAACCTATTCACCCATTTCTGGTAATGAGGTTAAAAAAGATTCTGTAACAGATGTGTTGAATTATTTAAAAACATTTCCTGAAAACGAAAAATTGCTACTCCTCGCTCCTATTCATCTTGAAAAAGGCCGTTCTATTGAAGATAAAATAAAAACCTTACAACAACAAGGATATGCCAGAATAAAAGTAAACGATACGGTTATTAGAATTGATGAAATAAAAAAATTAGATAGTAAGGATACTATTTTATTAGTGATAGATAGAATCATTTTTAAAAACGAAGACGATTTTCATAATAGATTAGCAGATGCTATTCAAATTGCCTTTTTTGAAGGTAATGGCACTTGTATTATAGAAACCTTATCAAACAATAAGCAACACTTTTTTAGTAATAAATTTGAATTAGATAATATGCCGTTTTTAGAACCAAACTTGCATTTATTTAGTTTTAATAATCCTTATGGAGCTTGTCCTAAATGTGAAGGATATGGTGATATTATTGGTATTGATAACGATTTGGTAATTCCTAATACAGGGCTTTCTATATATGAAAATGCTATCTTTCCTTGGAAAGGAGACAGTATGAGTTGGTATAGAGACCAATTGGTTAATAATGCTCATAAATTTGATTTCCCAATACACAAACCCTATTTTAAATTAAGTGAAGAACAAAAACAACTCATTTGGGATGGTAACAACTATTTTGAAGGTTTAAACAGTTTCTTTGCAGAATTGGAAGCCAAAGCCTATAAGATACAAAACCGAGTAATGCTATCGCGCTATCGCGGAAAAACTAAATGTAAAACCTGCCATGGTAAGCGCTTAAGAATTGAAGCAAGCTATGTAAAAATTGCTGGTGCAACTATTACAGATTTGGTTGATATGCCAATAGATAAACTAATAGGTTTTTTTAATCAACTAGAATTAAATAATCACGATACCCAAGTAGCCAATAGATTGCTAAAAGAAATAAATAATAGATTGTTATTTTTAACTAACGTTGGTTTAGATTATTTAACACTTAATAGAAAATCAAACACCTTATCTGGTGGTGAAAGTCAGCGTATTAATTTGGCAACGTCTTTAGGTAGTAGTCTAGTAGGTTCTATGTATATTTTAGATGAACCCAGTATTGGTTTACACCCTAAAGATACCGAGCGTTTAATTTTAGTTTTAAAACAATTACGCAACATAGGAAACACTGTAATTGTTGTAGAACATGATGAAGACATTATGAAAGCTGCCAATTACATTATAGATATTGGTCCTGAGGCTGGTACTTTTGGTGGTGAAGTTGTTGCACAAGGTGAGTATAATGCTATTTTAGTTTCAAATTCTTTAACAGCACAATACTTAAATAAAAAACTTAGTATAGAAATTCCTAAAATTCGTATAACTTCTAAATACTACATAGATATTATTGGAGCTAGAGAACATAATTTAAAAAATATTGATGTTAGGTTTCCTTTA
>JALRJA010000441.1 GCA_023255235.1 Flaviramulus sp. | reverse complement strand
ATATTTAATTGAAAATCTTTAGAAAAATTGATGTTAGTGTTTACTAAATCGCTTAAAACGTTCCATAAAACTTCAGGGTTTCGTTTTGACAACCAAGAACCTATATGGGATAATGTAAATTTTGAATCTAATTTAAAATCTGTAGCACGTTCATTATCATAGCCATTTGTTATAACTGCTATTGGTTGATTGGTAATTTTTTGAAATTCTTCTTTGGTTGTAAAGCTCGTTACAATAATTTGATTGGCTGTATTTAAAACCTTGTTTTCTAAAGTTTTGTGTTTTAGCTTAGCGGCTTTTGTAAGCCGTAACGCTTTATGGTAACCAATGGTAGTCCATGGGTCTCTAAAATCTGCCAACCACGTCACTCCTACTTGCTCTTTTAATTTCATTCCAATAAGATGTAAGCTATGTGGCGGACCTGTAGTTATTACTGTTTGAATTTGTTCTTTTTCAATATAATCTTGAAGAAACTTGACCGATGGTTTTATCCAATTCTTTCGGGCATCTGGTATAAAAAAATTACCGCGAATATAAAGGAGTATTTTTTCTATAAAACCTTGCTTTTTGGAGTTAGAAATAATGCCTTTACTTATTGTTTTCGCCTTTTTATTACATAATAACTTGGCAAGCTTATAAGGTTCTGTAATTGGGGTTTTTAATACGGTTATCTCTTTAGGAATGTCGTTCAACAAACTGTTATCTAGAATTGGATAGCTAGGGTTTTCGGGAATATAAACAACTGGCTGAAAATTAAACTCTGGCAAATACTTTACAAATTTTAACCAACGTTGCACTCCTGGTCCGCCTGCTGGTGGCCAGTAATAAGTAATAATGAGTACTTTTTTTTGCATATCAGTGCTTATAACATAGCTAAAACAAATTTACTTGTTTTTGTACTTATAAAACAATCCGCTAATTAGTAATAAGCCTAACAAAATAGAACTTGCTAGCATAATTTTACCGCCTGTTTTAACCACCTCTGGTTCAAATTTAAATTCTACAATATGGTTGCCCGCTGGAATTTCCATACCACGCAATATATAATTTACTCGTAAATGATTTGTTTCCTCTCCATTAATATAGGTTTTCCAACCGTGTGGATAATAAATCTCTGAAAACACTGCAAAACCATCATGCGAATTGTTGAGCTTATATTGTAAATAATTAGGTTGCACTTCTTGTAATTCTATAGTTGCCAAAGAATCTACAACATAGCTATTTTTAATGCTTTCTGTATATTGTTGCTTTGTGTAAATAGCATTTGTTTTATGGGCTAAACTATCTAAAGCTTGTATTTCATCATTAGCCGAATCTACTTTTTGTAAAGACTTAATAAACCATGCATTGCCATTAGTTTCGTTGTTTTGATATGAAAACACCTTACCTGTTTCATCTTGCGAAATAATGTACTTCGTATTAAGCATATTCATGACATGGATATTATTGTTTGAAATATACCAATCAAACACTTCACTATAACGCCTCAATTCGGCAGCATTATAACCATGTAATGAATTATGAAAATAAGATGGTTTTGAAGGTCCGGAAACTAAATCAAATACTCTAAAATGGCTTGTGTCTTGTAAAATTTCTTTATCTACCTCATTAGCTTGAAATGGTTTACTCATAGCTACACCCGAAACAAAATCATCATTATTAACATACCGCCTGTTAACACCTACTAAATCAAATAAAACAAGCACACAAAAAGCGCTTATTACCCATTGTTTTTGCCATTTATCTTTTAAAAACATAAATAAAACACCTGCAGAAAGTAATACTAAAACCAATGTTCGTAAGGTATCTTGTGTAAAAAGTGTTTGTCTATCTATTTTTAAAGCGGTAACAAAATCTACTCCATAATTTTGACGATAAATACCATCGTTAACACCAACAAAATCAAATAAAACCGATTTAAATACTAAGAATATAAGGGTAAGTCCTGCTGTGATTACAGTGGTATATTTTAAGGCTTTTAGCTTGTCTTGTTTGTTTTCTAAATCATGAAATAATCTAACAAGACCAAAAATGGCTAAAACCGGAATACATAGTTCTAATATAACTTGAATAGAGGTTACTGCTCTAAATTTATTGTAAAGCGGCACAAAATCAATAAAGAAATTGGTTAATGGTTCTATGTTTTTTCCATAAGACAATAATAACGACACAATAGTGCCACCTACTAACCACCATTTTAAACGCCCTTTTACTAAAAACAAGGCAAATACAAACAGAAAAATAACTACAGCACCAACATAGGCTGGTGCTTCTACAATAGGTTGCTTTCCCCAATACATAGGTGCTTGTTTTGACATTTGTAAAGCTTGTGTAGTTGATGCTCCAAGTTTTCTAAATGCCTCATAGGTTGCCGAGTTTTTCCCAACGTTTTCAGAATTACCGCCACCCATAAAACGCGGAATAAATAAATTGAAAGTTTCTGCAAAACCATAACTAAATTGCGTAATATAATCTCTATCTAAACCAGAAGTTGCTACTTTTGGTGTACCATCAGCATGTATTGTAAGTTCGGTTTTACTGCGTTTACTTTCCTTTACATATTCATTTGTAGCTAATATATTAGTGGCATTTAATGCAACAGATAATACAACAGCTGCAAACAAAACAGCAACCGATTTAAAAAAAGGTGCTAAGCAATTCTTCTTATAAGCATCAACCAAATATGCAATACCTAAAATAATAACTAAATACATAAGGTAATAGGTCATTTGAAAATGGTTTGCCACAAGCTCTAAGCCCATTGCAATAGCTGTTAGTAAAAACCCTAAAATATAGTTTCTCTGAAAAACAAGCAAAATACCACTTAACACTAAAGGCATATAGGCAATGGCATGGGCTTTACTGTTATGACCAACACCCAATATAATTATTAAATAGGTTGAAAAACCAAAGGCAATAGCACCAAGAGCTGCGAGTTTAAAATCTACTTTTAAAACCAATAAAAGGATATAAAAGCTGCATAAATAAAGAAATAAATAATCGGCAGGTCTAGGTAAAAATCTAAGTGCTAAATCTAGTTTTTTAATATAGTTATGCTCATATTTAGCTCCTAATTGATAGGTGGGCATACCAGCATAAGCACTATTTGTCCAATAGGTTTCTTTGCCTGTTTTTTCTTTAAAATCGTTTTGCTGTTTGCTCATGCCAATAAATTGAACAATATCACTTTGGTATATTTGCTTTCCTTTCAAAACAGGGTTAAAATAGGCTACAGCAAGAACAACAAAACCCAGTATAACTACTAGGTGAGGAAAATTGTTTTTAAAGAAACGTTTAATCATTAAATAAGGTGTTTAGTAACTTGGAAAATTAATCAATTTCTTCATAGTCTATATATTCACCAACATCTTTATTTGAAGTTTTGGTATTTGGCACTTTATCAATAGTTATTTCGCCTTCTTTTTTATATTTTTC
>JALRJA010000383.1 GCA_023255235.1 Flaviramulus sp. | reverse complement strand
TTGCACCATCTACTGTTCTATGATCACATGCTAAAGTAACGGTCATCGTATTTCCAACAACAATTTGTCCATTCTTAACCACTGGTTTTTCAATAATTGCTCCAACAGATAAAATAGCAGAATTTGGTTGATTTATAATAGATGTGAAATAATCAATACCAAACATTCCTAAGTTAGATATTGTAAAGGTACTTCCTAACATCTCGTCTTGTGACAGCTTTTTATTTCTGGCTTTTAGTGCTAATTCTTTAACTTCAGCACCTATTTGAGGTAAGCTTTGTTCATTTGCAAACCGCACTACAGGAACTACCAAGCCATCTGGAACAGCAACAGCTACACCAATATGTACATGATTGTTTAATCGCATTTTATCATCAAACCATTGCGAGTTTACTTGCGGATGCTGTTTTAATGCTAAGGCACAGGCTTTTACTATAATATCATTAAATGATATTTTGGTATCGGGTATAGAGTTAAATTGGGTGCGAAATGCTATGGCATTTTCCATATCAAACTCTACTGCTAAATAATAATGAGGTGCAGAGAATTTAGATTTGGTTAACGACTTAGCAATGGCTTTACGCATTTGTGAGTTTGGCAAATCATCAAAGTCTTCTTGCCCAGTTGGAACAAATTTTCCTACTGCTGCTCTTGTTGCAGCTGGTGTAAAGTTTTCTATATCGCGCTTAACAATACGCCCATGCTCTCCAGAGCCTGAAACTTGAGATAAATTTACACCTTTTTCTTCTGCCAATTTTTTTGCTAAAGGCGATACAAAAAGGCGTTGGTTTGGAGTTGCAGGTTTGGCAGCAGTTGTTTTGGTTTCGGCTTTTACCTCTATTGGTTTAGATTCTGTGCTTGTGGTTTTAGTTTCTTCTTGTTTTGCTACTGCTATTGGTAGTTTAAAGTTTGCGGCTACGCCAGATACATCTGTTCCTGCAGGACCAATAATGGCTAATAAGGCATCCACTTTTGCCGATTCGCCTTCTTGTAATCCTATTTCTAATAAGGTACCAGATTGAAATGATTCAAACTCCATAGTAGCCTTATCGGTTTCTATTTCTGCTAAAATATCGCCTTCTTCAACGGTATCACCTACTTTTTTTAACCAAGTGGCAACGGTTCCTTCTTCCATGGTATCACTCAAACGTGGCATGGTTACTACTATAACGCCTTTTGGTAAACTGGGGGTTTCATTAGTGTTTTCTTTAGTTGAAGATGATTTTTTGCTGTTGTTAGAAACAACTTCTTTTTCTTTTGTCGCTTCCGCGGAAGCGTTATCAGCTGAGTTTAATAAACTACTTATATCTTCTCCTTTTTCACCAATAATAGCAAGTAACTCATCTACTTTTGTTGTTTCGCCTTCTTGAACACCTATATGAAGCAAGACACCTTCATTGAAAGATTCAAACTCCATAGTGGCTTTATCGGTTTCTATTTCTGCTAAAATATCGCCTTCTTCAACTGTATCACCTACTTTTTTTAACCAAGCCGCAACGGTTCCTTCTTCCATGGTATCGCTTAAACGCGGCATATTTACTACTATAGCCATAGTTTATAATTTATGTTGAATAAATGGATAATTTTCTTGCTCATAAACCACATCATACATAACATTTTTTTCTGGGAATGGTGATTCTTCTGCAAATTTTTCACATTCTGATACTAAATCTTTAACACGTTTATCAATTACTTTAATAGCCGCTTCAGTAGCATATTTTTTATCAAGAATTATATCTTTTACTTGAGTAATGGGGTCTATTTTTTGGTATTCGGCTACTTCATCTTTGGTTCTGTAGTGCTGAGCATCACTCATAGAGTGCCCTCTGTAGCGGTATGTTTTAAGTTCTAAAAATGTTGGTCCGTCTCCTCTTCTGGCTCTTTGTATGGCTTCATCA
>JALRJA010000394.1 GCA_023255235.1 Flaviramulus sp. | reverse complement strand
GATAATTTGTAAATCGTAAAGCGCTCTTAATTTTTCTTCAACGCTCAATTCTTTTGTAGTAGCCATTTTCTATATGTACTTAACAGGATTAGTATTTTCTTCTGATAAAACGATTGCAAAATTAGTAATTTTTTTTGTAAGATACGCTACTAAAAACGTTTTTGTGTATTGTTCACTTTCATAATGACCAATATCTGCCAGAAGTATGTTGTTTTCGGCAGTAAAAAAGTCGTGGTATTTTAAATCGGCTGTTATAAAAGCTTGAGCACCAGCTTGTTTTGCTGCTTCAATTGCAAAGCTACCCGAACCTCCTAAAACGGCTACTTTTTTAATTTTTTTATTGGTAAACACTGTGTGTCTTATACATTTTGTTTTCATTTTAGCTTTTAAATAACTTAAAAAACGAGGTGTATCCATTGCATTTTCTAGTTCGCCAATCATACCCATTCCAATGTGTTGATTTTTATTTTCTAAACTTATAATTTCATAAGCTACTTCTTCATAAGAATGGTTTTTAAAAAGGGTTTCAAGCACTTTTGCTTCAATATGTTTAGCATAGGTGATAGTAATTTTGGTTTCTTCTTCTTTATGTAAAACACCTTTTTTTCCTTTTATAGGATTAGAATTTTCATTTCCATTAAAAGTGCCAAGTCCTTCAACATTAAAGCTACAATGTGTATAATTACCTATACTACCAGCACCTATTTTAAATAAAGCTGTACGCAAAGCATCGGCTTCTGCAGTAGGAACATAGGTTGTAAGCTTTTTTATAGTTTGACTTTGCGGAATTAAAATGCGTTTGTTGGTTAATTCTAATTCATCACAAATTATATTGTTTACGCCTTGATTGGCATTGTCTAAGGCGGTATGAATGCTGTATATGGCAATATCATTTTTAATAGCCTTCATAACAACACGCTCTACATAGGTTTTTCCTGTAAGTTTTTTTAAGCCTTTAAAAATTATAGGATGAAAACTAATTATTAGGTTGCAGTTTTTTTCAATAGCTTCATCAACAACTGTTTCAAGAGTGTCTAAAGTAACTAAAACACCAGTAACTTTTGTAGTTTTATTGCCTACTAAAAGTCCAACATTATCAAAATCTTCGGCATACTCTAAAGGAGCTAATTCTTCAAGATGATTTATAACGTCTTGTACAATCATAATTAATTTGTTTGCTTCAAAGATAAAATATTATACTTTTACACGTAATTAATTGTGTTTTAATTACAATATCTCAATACGCAAATTATTAATTCAGTTTGATTATACTTCAATGAAGTTCATAAGATTAATTCTTTTCCCTGTTTTACCCATATATTATTTGGTAACTTGGTTGCGTAATAAACTATATGATTTAGGAATTAAAAAGTCTATTTCTTATAATTTCCCTGTAATTTGTGTTGGAAATTTAAGTGTTGGCGGAACCGGTAAAACGCCTTTGATAGAGTATTTAATTACTTTTTTAAAAGACGATTTTAAAGTGGCAACATTAAGCCTAGGGTATAAACGAAAAACTAAGGGGTTTCAATTAGCCAATGAAAAATCTACTTTTGAAACGATTGGCGATGAACCCATTCAGTTTTATAACAAGTTTAAACAAGCTATTATAGTTTCTGTAGATTCTAACAGAAAGCATGGAATTAATAAGTTAAGAAATACAGAAAATATACCTGATGTTATTTTGTTAGATGATGCCTTTCAGCACAGAAAAGTAAAAGCAGGTCTTAACATAGTTCTCACAACATACAGTAATCCTTTTTATAATGATTGGGTTTTACCAACAGGCAATTTGCGCGAACCTAAAAGTGGTATTAAACGAGCCCATATTATTATAGTTACCAAATGCCCTAAAAATTTAAGTGACGCTAAAAAGAAAGATTTTATTAATAACATAAAACCAAAAAGCAACCAACAGCTATTTTTTAGTTCTATTATGTATTCTGAAAAAATAATTTCTGAAAAAACAACAAAAAGTATTGATGATTTAAAAGCCTTTACTTTGATAACAGGTATTGCAAACCATAAGCCTTTAGTTGATTTTTTAACAGCAAAAAACCTAACATTTGAGCATTTGCGTTTTAAAGACCATCATGATTTTACAGAAAAGGATATTGAAGAATTTAACCAGAGAAAACTATTAATTACAACTGAAAAAGATTATATGCGATTAAAACAACACCAATCTTTACAGGAAAAGTTGTTTTACATACCCATAACGGTAGCAATAAGTGAGTCTTCTAAATTTAATGGTATTATTAAACAATTTATGGAGCGCTAAGAGTCTCTTTTTTTGATATTTTACAAATCAAGTCAATAATTCTTTTAGAATACCCAGTTTCATTATCATACCATCCTATAATTTTTACCATATTCCCAATTACAGAAGTCATTTGAGAATCAAAAATACAAGAATGTGTATTCCCAACAACATCAATAGACACAATGGGGTCTTCGGTATATTCAATAATATCTTTGTATTGATTATTTGAAGCTTTTTTAAAAGCAGAATTTATATCGTTTATTGAAACTGTTTTTTTTACGTTAAAAGTAATATCTGTTAAAGACCCATTAATAACAGGTACTCTAATACCGCAGCCACCAATAACGTCTTCAAGATTTGGAAAAATTTTTGTGAGGGCTTTTGCAGCTCCAGTTGTAGTTGGTACTATAGATTGCCCAGCAGCTCGCGAACGCCTTAAATCGCGATGTGGTTGGTCGTGCAAACTTTGATCTGTAGTATAAGAATGTACCGTTGTAATATATGCTTGATTAATACCACAAAGTTTATTAATAACATCTATCATTGGAGCTGCATTATTAGTGGTACAAGATGCATTCGAAATAATAGTTTCGGTTCCGTTTAAGCTACCATCATTTACACCCATTACAATAGTTTTAATGCTGTCTTCAATAGACGGAACACTTAAAATAACTTGTTTTGAGCCGTTTTTTATGTGATATTGTAAATCGTTACTTGTTTTAAATTTTCCGGTAGATTCAATAACAAAATCAATATTAAAAGGCTTCCAGTTATTATCTTGAGGGTGTTTGTTATTTAATAACGGTATTTTCTTGTT
>JALRJA010000390.1 GCA_023255235.1 Flaviramulus sp. | reverse complement strand
ATATTTACAACAGAGCTTATGTTTACAGGCCATGGCATCGTTTTTATAGTGTTCCTGCTTATAACTATTGTGTTGTTTACAACACACCTTACAGACAATTTTATAACCCTGTACGCTATGTTTATGAGAGACCATTTTATAACAATTACAGACCTACAAGTGCTATTGCTAGCAGACGTGGTAATACCATTACTAGAAACAGAAGTTACGCTACTTCAAATAGAAGCACTAGAAATATAACAAGAATTAATGATACAAATTCTACAAGACGTGTAAATAGAAACCATGCAACTGTAGCAAATAATAGAAATAATTTAACACCAAACACCAATGTTAAGAGTACTAGAAGGTCTCAAAACCATATTGCAAACAGAAACGTGTCAAGATCTACTAATACCAACAGAGATAGAGAATCTATACAAAAGCCTGTAACACAACAAAAAAATAATAGTGTTAGTAGAAATCCAAATCGTATAAATGCTCGTATATATAACAAAAATAACCGTTCTGAAAATACAAACACTAGGCTAAACAAACCTAGAAACGTTATACAAAACAACGCCACTAGATCTGCTCAAAACAGAAGACCAACAGCCTTAAAAAGCAGAAAACAAACTAGTGATAATACACGATTGTCAAATACAAGAAGACGATTATAATAATTTTGGTTGGTTAGTTAGGAAAGCCCTTCAGATAGTTTGCCTCAAAGCAATATTGAAGGGTTTTCTGTTTTATTTATATTTCAGAGTTATTTAAAAATAGTATCATAATAAGATTTTTGTTGAGAAAAATATCTAAGCTATAAATGTGTAAATTTGCACTTTGTATAAAACTGATGCTATAAAAAAGAATGATTCATATTCATCAAAAAACATTACAAGACTTAGAGTTTAAAATTGTTTTACAACAAGTTAGTGCATATTGTATAACAACACTAGGGCAAGAAAAAGCTTTAGAAATAATACCTTTTAAAGACAAAGAAACCTTGCTTGTTGCTTTACAATTAACCCATGACTATGTATCGTCTTTTTATAATGATAATAGAATTCCAAACCATGGTTTTGATGCCATTACAAAAGAGCTAAAACTTTTAAATATTGAAAATACCTATTTAGAAGTCACTAGTTTAAAAAAACTAGTTTCTATATCGGTAACTGTAAATAGTATTGTAACTTATTTAAAAAAATTTCAAGACTACTATCCCGCTCTAAATAACTTTGCTTCACACATTGAAGTTACTAAAGTTATAATTGAAAAAATAGATACTATTGTAGATAGGTTTGGAGAAATTAAAGACAATGCCTCATCATTACTTTTTGAATTAAGACAATCTATAAACAAACTTAAAGGTAAACTAAACACAAGTTTTTCTGCCGCATTAAACATGTATCATAACCTTGATTATTTAGATGATATTAGAGAATCTGTGGTAGATAACAAACGTGTCTTGGCAGTAAAAGCCATGTACAGGCGTAAAGTAAAAGGTGCTATTATGGGTGGTAGTAAAACAGGTAGCATTGTTTATATGGAACCTGAAACTACCCTACAATATTCAAGAGAACTCAATAATCTAGAATATGAAGAACAAGAAGAAGTCATTAGAATTTTAAAAGACCTAACTAATTTCATACGTCCTTTTTTATCACTTTTACACGATTATCAAAATTTTTTAATTAACCTCGATGTTATTTCGGCAAAAGCAAAATATGCCAAATCTATAAACGGCATTCTTCCTGAGTTTTCTAAAGAAAAAAAACTGTTTTTAAGAGATGCCTATCACCCACTGTTGTATTTAAATAATTTAGAAAAAAACGAAAAAACATTTCCGCAAACCATTGAATTAAAACAAGATAATAGAATTATTGTTATATCTGGTCCCAATGCAGGCGGAAAAAGTATTACTTTAAAAACTGTGGGCTTGTTACAAGTAATGTTGCAAAGTGGCATGCTAATTCCGGTACATGAACGAAGTACTGTTTGTTTATTTGATAGAATTTTAACCGATATTGGCGATAATCAATCTATTGAAAATCATTTAAGCACTTACAGTTATAGGTTAAAGCAAATGAATTATTTCTTAAAAAAGTGTAACCAAAACACCTTATTTCTAATTGATGAGTTTGGAACAGGTAGCGACCCAGAATTAGGCGGTGCGTTAGCCGAAACATTTTTAGAAGAGTTTTATCACAGAGATGCTTTTGGCATTATTACAACCCACTATTCAAATTTAAAAATATTAGCAAACGAACTGCCAAATATGCTTAACGCCAACATGCTTTTTGATGAAAAAACCTTAAACCCACTTTTTAAACTTGTAATTGGTCAAGCTGGCAGTAGCTTTACTTTTGAAGTTGCTCAAAAAAACGGCATTCCTTTTAGTTTAATAAACCGAGCCAAAAAGAAAATTGAAAGAAGTAAAGTGCGGTTTGATGCTACTATAGCAAAACTTCAAAAAGAACGTTCTAAATTAGAAAAAACGGGCGAATCGTTAAAATTTAATGAAAAGAAAAAAATAGAAGAAGCCGATAAACTTGCCGAAATAAATGCTAAAATTCAAAAAAAATTAGAAAACTATCAAGAATTATATGACAGCAATCAACGCCTTATTTACTTAGGTCAAAAAGTAAATGATATTGCAGAACAATATTTTGAAAACAAACAAAAACGCCAATT
>JALRJA010000375.1 GCA_023255235.1 Flaviramulus sp. | reverse complement strand
CTTATCACAGCCAAAAGGCTACCCAAATAAAAAATATTAAAGCACACGAAGTTGAGCAAATTTCGTCTTTGCAATTTACTCCTGATAGAGCTGAAAATTGTTTGAGCACTTCATTTTCTCATATTTTTCAAGGCGGCTATTCTTCAGGATATTACAGCTACAAATGGGCTGAAGTTTTAGATGCGGATGCGTTTGACTATTTTAAAGAAACAGGCATTTTCAATAAAAAAACAGCTAAAAAATTTAAAGATTTTATTTTATCGCAAGGTGGCACTGAAGACCCCATGATTTTATATAAACGCTTTCGCGGAAAAGAGCCCAATACAGAAGCCTTATTAAAAAGAGCTGGGTTGTTGAAATAAAACCAATTATAAAATTTTGCACATAGTTTGGAACTCCTTTTTCATCTAATACAGTAATGATTGTATAGCGTGAGGTTCTATATCAAGAAGTATTTCGCTGTTACCAACTACAAGTTTGTAAGCTATGTTTTTATCTGTTTTATTCATAACTACGGTAACTGTTTTTCCATTTTTATTTTTAAATGTAGTACTTTCTAATACACTTCTACTTGTAGTGGTACTAACACGTAAAGCTCCTGGTTTAACAAATTTTGAAAAATGACCAATAAAGTAATATGTAGGAGTATAAATTAACTCTCCGGTTTTAGTGTTTGCATGAATAGGTGAAAAGCAAAAATTTTGTACATGGTTTGGACCTCCTTTTTCATCTAAAAGAATATTCCAATCTGTCCAACCAACAACGCCACTATTAAAGTCGTTTATCATAGAGTTTCCATAACGTTCAGCATTTGGCCAGTAATGAAGTTTTTTAGGGTTAAATCCTTCTTGACAACCCTCTGTAAACAAAATGTTTTTAGAAGGAAAAGATTCTTTTATATTTTTTAGATTATCATATTTGGGCAAACCACCAGTCCATGTTTCATACCAATGAAACCCAATACCCCAAGCATATTTTGATGCTTCTGGGTCTTCAAATATTGTGTTTGCTCTATGTGAAATTAAGTCTCTATTATGATCCCATACAACAATATTTTTATCACCCAAACCTTCTTTCTCAAGTGTAGGTCCTAAATAGTTTTTTAAAAAATCGCGCTCTTCTTCGGCTGTGTAAATACAAGACTCCCATCGTTGCACTGCCATAGGTTCATTTTGTAGGGTTAAACCCCAAACAGGAATTCCTTCTGCTTCATAAGCCTTAATAAATTTTGCATAGTAGTTTGCCCATGCCTGACGGTATTTTGGAAGTAACTTGCCTCCTCGTAGCATATTATTATTTGTTTTCATAAATGCCGGAGGACTCCACGGACTGGCATAAAAAACTAAATCATCTTTAATTAAATCTATAGCTCTTTTAATAAAAGGTATTCTTTTTTCTTTGTCTTTTTTTATAGAAAATGTCTTTAATTCAGCATCTCCTTCTTCTATATAGGTATGACTGCCTAAACCAAAATCACTGCTATGAATGCTTGTTCTAATAATATTATAGCCAATACCTTCTTTACCAAATAATGATTGCAATAAAATGTTTTGTTGTTTTTTATTTAACTTATAAAAAACCTCTGATGAGGCATCTGTAATTGCACCTCCAATTCCTAAAAACTTTTGAAACGTTTTTTTTGGGTTTACAAAAACAGCAATATCAGTTTCTAATGGTTGTGTTTGTTTTTTAAAAGTGTATTCTCCTGTTTTTGTTAACCTGAGCTTTGTATTTTTTGCTGTTGTATAAACTTCTAATTTTTTACCTGTATAGGTTTCTATAGCTAAATACTTATTAATTGTATCTACTTTTTTTACTTTAGAATTTATACATGATATTACTAAAGTAGAAAGCATTATTATTGTAAATGTTTTTATTGACATAATTTTTTTATTTAATTTCAAATTTTGCATTTAATACGGTTTTAGAACTTCCACCTACAAATACTTCAAAATAACCAGGTTCTACAATAAACTTACCTCTATTATTATAAAACCCTAGTTCTTTATCTGTAAGAGTAAACTTAACGGTTTTCTTTTCTTTTGGATTTAAGGAAATAAGCTCAAAACCTTTCAATTCTTTTATTGGTCTAGTAACAGTAGCAAAAACATCTCTTATATATAACTGCACCACTTCTTTTCCTTGAATATTTCCTGTATTTATAATATCAACTTGAACCTCAAAAAATTTGTTTTCTTCTTTAATACGTATGTTTTTATATTCAAATTGAGTGTAGCTTAAACCATGACCAAATGGATATAATGCATCATTTTTCTCGTCTTGAAAATGAGACCAAAAAACAACATCCCCACCAGGGTAATTAGGTCGTCCTGTACTTTTTTGATTGTAATATATTGGCACTTGACCAACACTTCTTGGAAAACTCATTGGTAATTTTCCGCTTGGATTATAATCGCCGTATAGAACCTGAGCAATAGCGTTACCACTTTGTGTGCCTAAATGCCAAGCTTCCACTATAGAAGGAATATGTTTATCTGCCCAACCTAATGTTAGGGGTCTTCCGTTGTTTAATACTAAAACGATATTTGAATTAAC
>JALRJA010000373.1 GCA_023255235.1 Flaviramulus sp. | reverse complement strand
TCAGTCGGTAAGATTAATTTTGCTTGGGATTATATGATGGAGAAATTATAATGGGAATGAGAGTAGTTATTGTAACAGAAAAAGCATACTTTAGTTTTGCAGATGAAAATATGTTATAAATTACCATTAGGTTTGTCAATTAAAATAGCACTATTATAATTTATGCTTTTAGTTTATACTCATAAAATTACACCACGTTTAAAATATGTTTTTAAACATATATGCACCAGAATATTGGGTGTTGAAGTTGGTTTTACATCACAAATACAAACTTTTATAACACATGATGGCATGAAAATGTCATATACTAAGCAACAACTAAGCACCGAGTTTTTTATAAAAAGTCATGATATTTTATTTGAACAAGGACTTAATGATGTTGAAATACATGTAAACCCTTGGAATGATACCAAATGCTTTTTTTTTAATGGCGATAAATGTGCCCTTCCTTTTGATATTTTTGCCGCATCTTTTTACCTGTTATCTCGATATGAAGAATATTTACCTCATGTAAAAGATGAATTTGGTCGTTTTACAGCAACCAATAGCATCGCTTACAAAGAAGGCTTTTTAAATCAACCAGTAGTTGATATGTGGGCATATAAATTTAAAAAGGCATTACAAAAGCAATTTCCCAACTTTTTATTTCCTGTAAAAACCTATAGTATTAAACCTATTTTAGATGTTCCTAGTGCTTACAGTTATAAATTAAAAGGTTTTATTAGAACGCTTGGAGGTGCATTAAACGATTTTTTAAATCTAAAATTTAAAAAGGTTTACACCAGAATTTTAGTTGTTCTTGGCTTTGTTCACGATCCCTTTGACACATTCAAATATTTAATAAACAGACAAAAAAGCGTTAACTATAAGTTTCTATTCTTTTTTTTAGTAGGCGATTATTCTACCTTCGATAAGGGTATAAACCCCAATAAAAAGAAATTAGTATCACTAATTAAACAAGTTGCCGATTACGCAATGGTAGGGTTAAAAGCGTCTTATTTTGCCATAGAAGACATACAAGTTCTTAAAAAAGAAAAACTAAGAATAGAGCATATTTTAAACACCACTTTAAAAGCATCAAGGCAATCTTTTTCAAAACTTAATTTACCAGAATCGTATAGAAACCTTTTAGAACTCGATATTTTAGAAGACTATACTATGGGTTATACAAACCATGTTGGGTTTAGAGCAGGCACTTGCACACCGTTTTTTTTCTACGACTTAGATTATGAAGTACAAACCCCTTTAAAAATAACCTCATACCATATTATGGACCATGCCTTATTAAAAAACAAATCGTTATTAGACAAAAAGAAATTTCTCAATGAAATTATCAAACAAGTAAAACAAGTTAACGGTGAGTTTGTGCCTGTATTTCATAATTATACTTTTAGTAATGACATTAAGTGGGACGGATTTAAAGAATTGTTTAATATTATTTTAGACTCTACAGATGAAAATTAATGATATAACTGATGTTTTTTTTGATTTAGATCATACCCTTTGGGATTTTGATAAAAACTCAGCCTTTACCTTTCATAAACTATTTAAAATACACCATATTAAACTAGATTTAAACATTTTTTTATCACATTATGAACCCATAAACCTTAAATATTGGAAGCTTTATAGAGAAGAAAAAATTGATAAACAAACATTGCGGTTTAACAGGTTATATGATGCTTTTCAAGCTGTTAATTATCATGTTCAAGCAAACGTAATTGATAAACTCTCTCAAGATTACATAACACATTTACCCTCATTTAATCATTTATTTGAAAACACTTTTGAAATTTTAGAGTATTTAAATCAAAATTACAACTTGCATATTATTACCAATGGATTTGAAGAAGTTCAACACAAAAAATTAGATAAATCAAAAATTATTCAATACTTTAAAACCATTACAAATTCTGAAATGGTAGGCGTGAAAAAACCAAATCCTAAAATTTTTAATTTTGCTTTACAACAAGCCAAAACAGTTGCAAAAAACAGTATTATGATTGGCGATAGCTATGAAGCAGATATATTAGGAGCTAAAAATATAGGTATGCAAGCTATATATTTTGGCAATTATAATGATGCCATAGATACCGAAATTAAACAAGTAACCAACTTAATTCATATAAAAAAATATTTATAAATTAAAATACACACCCCATTTTAGCGTTTTGTGTGATGATGATTAATAACTTATTCAAATACAGCCAACTTGTTGTTGCCACTCTTTTTTTAGGGTTGTTTTTTTCATGTACAAAAGAGATAGACTTTAATCAAGCAAAAGAATTTACTTTAGAACCCCAAGTAGCTTCTAGTCTTGTTTTTTTTAACGCACCTGCCACAAAATTTAGTGTTAATAACACCGAAATTAATACGTTTAAAGACTCTGTAATTATTGATTTGTTTAGCAGAGGTTTTGTTGTTGACCACGTTGTCAAATCAGAGTTTGTTTTTGAAATTGCAAACAGCATTAACAGAAGTTTTAATGTGCGTATAGATTTTTTTGATGATAATGATATAATAAGGCATTCATTTGCTATTACAACGTCGGGGTCTTCAGCAAACTTAGATGTTATAACAACACATACAGAGGTTTTTGAAGGGAATACTTTAAACAACTTAAAAGCAACCCAAAAAGTTGTATTAACAGCTCAAGCTTTAGCCGGTGGAGTGCCACTAAATGATAGTACACCAGGAAACCTTATTTTAAAATCTAAAGGAATTTTTTACTTTAAAATTGAAGCTTCCTAATGAAGAGAATAAGCTACTTTTTGGGCTTAATAACATGTTTATCTTTTTCTCAAAATAAACAACTACTTTACGGGTTTTCTGAAATACCTCAATCGTTAATGCTAAACCCAGGCGGCGAGGTAAAACATAAAGGTCACTTTGGTATTCCGCTATTATCTCATTTTCATATTAATGCCGGTACATCTGGAATTACACCTTATGATCTTTTTGCTAAAGACGGAATTCCTTTTAACGACAAGCTACAACATGCCGTTAATAACATGAAATCTACAGATTTTTTTACCTTTAATCAACAAATTGAACTCATCTCTGGTGGGTTTGCCTATGGTAAAAACTATGAAAAAAATAACTATTTAAGTTTTGGGTTATATCAAGAAACAGACTTTTTAATGTATTTCCTAAAAGATATTGCCATTTTAACTTTAGATGGTAATGCTAATCATATTAATAAACCCTTTAGATTAAACCATATTAACTTTAGAGGTGAAATACTCTCTGTTTTTCATGTAGGTTATAACAAAAAAGTATCATCTAAGCTTAATTATGGTATTAGAGGTAAAATTTACTCAAGCATTATAAATATTAATGCCACCAAAAATAAAGGCTCATTTATAACTACTGAAGGAAGCAATAATTTTTATAACCATCACTTTAATTTAGATTTACAACTTCAAACATCTGGAATTCATAGTATGGCTTCAGACGATTCCAATTTTACCCAAAAAGATGTAATAAAAAGAGTATTATTAGGTGGTAATTTAGGCTTAGGATTTGATATAGGGTTTACATACCAACTAAAGCCACAATGGACTTTAGATGCGAGTTTGCTAGACATTGGTTTGGTTAGGCATACCAAAGATATAATAACCTACCAAGTACAAGGTAATTATGATTTTGAAGGCATAAACCCGCTTTTCCCAGAAATTGATTCTGAACAAACCGCCGAAGATTATTGGAATGACGTTGTACAATCTTTTGAAGATGTCTTTACTGCCGATAGCACTACAACAGCATACACCACATGGAGACCAATAAAATTTAATGCCTCTTTAAACTATGCGTTTGGTAAAAAAAATGCCAATGAGTGCAACTGTTTAAAAGATGATGTAGGGTATCTAAATGCCGTAGGAGCTCAATTATTTGCCATAAACAGACCTAAACAACCCCAACTGGCATTAACAGCATATTACTACAGACGCTTGTTTAAAAACCTAAGATTAAAAGCTACTTATACTCTTGATTCCTATTCTTTTAATAATTTAGGTTTGGGTATGTCTACCCATTTTGGAGGGTTTAATTTTTATATAATGGCAGATAATTTTTTACAATATAGAAACATTTATGATGCACAAAGTGTATCTTTACAACTAGGCTTTAATTATATATTCTCTAAAAATGAAAACTAAATTATTTTTTGCATGTCTTATTTTTTTAATTTTTTCAAGTGCTTTTTCGCAAGTAAACTTAAACCATTACAAATATGTTATTGTACCTAAAAAGTTTGACTTCTTAAAAGAACAAGACCAATATCAACTAAATTCTTTAACCAAGTTTTTATTTGATAAATATGGCTTTAAAACACTTTTTGAAGGCGATAATTACCCCGAAGATATGTATGTTAATAGGTGTTTAAGCTTAAAATCGGATGTTTTAAAAGATTCTGGTCTTTTTAAAACTAAGCTTACTGTAGAGCTAAAAGATTGTAATGACAAAGTGGTTTTTGCATCTAATGTTGGTGAAAGTAAAGAAAAAGAATATAAAACTGCTTATAATTTGGCATTGCGTGATGCTTTTAAATCTTTTGATGCTTTAAATTATAAATATGAACCCAATAATAAAACAGTTCCTGAGGTTTTAACGCAAACTACAAGTGTTGTTTCTAAACAAATACAGCAATTACAAGAAGTCAAAGAACCTGTTGTTGAAAACCCTGTTGCAATTAAAGAAAAAGCTAAACCTGTAGTTGTTAAAAAAGACTTAGATAATATGTTATATGCCCAAGCTATTAGTGGTGGTTTTCAAATTGTAGATAGTACACCAAAAGTTGTTATGGTTTTAATGGCATCGGGTTTAGAAAATATTTTTATAGTAAAGGATAAAAATGCCATTGTATTTAACGAAAAAGGGCTTTGGTATTATTCAAATAGTGCTACTGATAGGCAATTGTTACATATTAAATTTTAATTTTTTTTTTGCGTTAGGGATTGAAGCGGCATCCTTTTTAAACACTAAAAAACACCCACTATTAAGATGTGGTAATTTTAAAAAAGAGATGAAATTGCTGCAGAAAACTCCATTTTTTAATGGCTGTTTAAAAAGATATAGCGTAAAGCCCGACCCTGAACTTGTTTCAGGGTAACGCCCTTAATTTAATACCCATACTTGTTTTTCCAAAGTTGTTTTAAAAATGCCCTATGTGTTTGTTCTTTAGGGTTGTTTCCGGGGTCGTAGAGTTTGGTGTTTTTTATTTGCTCGGGTAAGAATTCTTGGTCGGCAAAATTGTTTTCAAAGTTGTGTGCATACTGGTAATTATTGCCATAGCCTAACTCTTTCATAAGTTTTGTTGGAGCGTTTCTAATCTCTAAAGGAACGCTTAAATTACCTGTATCTTTAACAAGTTGTTGTGCTTTACCAATAGCCAAATATGCTGCATTACTTTTGGGTGAACAGGCTAAATAAGTGGCACATTGGCTTAGTATAATTCGAGACTCTGGATAGCCAATAGTTGCAACGGCTTGAAAGGTATTGTTGGCAATTACTAAAGCGTTAGGATTGGCGTTTCCTATGTCTTCACTGGCTAAAATAAGCATTCGTCTGGCAATAAATTTTACGTCTTCGCCACCTTCTATCATGCGTGCTAGCCAATATACTGCGGCATTTGGGTCGCTACCTCTTATAGATTTTATAAATGCCGAAATAATATCGTAATGTTGCTCGCCTGTTTTGTCATAAAGCACGGTATTATTTTGAATGTTTTGAAGTACATCGTCATTAGTAATTACAATGCTATTAGAATTATAAGCATTTACCACCAACTCAAATATGTTTAGCAATTTTCGGGCATCGCCACCTGATAGTTTTATAAGAGCTTCGGTTTCTTTTAGGTCTATATCTTTTTTTGATATATATACATCTTCTTTAATGGCACGTTTTAAAAGCAATTCTAAATTGGTTTTGTCAAAGGCATTTAAAACATAAACCTGACAGCGCGATAAAAGTGCCGAAATAACTTCAAAACTTGGGTTTTCTGTGGTTGCACCAATTAAGGTAATCCAACCCTTTTCTACAGCTTGCAAAAGTGAGTCTTGCTGCGATTTGCTAAACCTATGAATTTCATCAATAAACAAAATAGGGTTTTTAGTAGTAAATAAACCACCACGTTGTTTTGCTTTTTCAATCACATCGCGAATATCTTTTACACCAGAATTTATGGCACTTAGTGTGTAAAACGGTCTGCCAGATTCGGTGGCTATAATATGAGCTAGTGTGGTTTTTCCGGTGCCTGGAGGTCCCCAAAAAATCATAGATGGAATTAGCCCTTGTTTTATGTGTAATGTGAGCGACCCATTTTCACCAACCAAGTGTTTTTGGCTTAAATAGTCGCTTAATTTTTTTGGACGCAATCGCTCTGCTAAAGGTTCTTGAGGGTTCATAAATGTAAAATTAAGCATTTTTTTGCTATCTAAGCCTATAAAATTATATGTGTTTTGGGCGTGCCCTTTATTTAAAACTTGACAGGTTTTAAAAAGGTCGTGCTTTCGCTACTCAATCTTTTTATT
>JALRJA010000345.1 GCA_023255235.1 Flaviramulus sp. | reverse complement strand
AAAATCTAACGATTTTGCTGGTGATAAAACAAGTTTCATCTGTTTAAATTTTATTGTTTTTATTTGGTGTAAATTTTTTTGCCGTCACCTATATGGCTCATTACAAGCTATATTTTTGTTAGACACTCAAATTTACAAGGTCTATTTTAATTTAAAAACCTTTCACAACAATTAATAATAATAGTCTTATAAATTGTATTTATACTAGGTTTTTTTTAACTCTAATTTTTCGGCAAAATAATCACAAAAATCTTTCATGGTAGCTGTCATTTTTTCATCTTGAGTAGCTCTGTTAAAGGTATCGCTCATAGCAACCAAAGTTTGATGAAAAAATACTTTCATCTCATCTACAGGCATATCTTTTGTCCATAAATCTATTCTAAGGGTTTCTTTAACTTTAGAGTCCCAAACGGCAAGCATCATGGCTTTGGCTTCTTCATTTGTAATGCCACCGTCTTGAGCTGTCCAATGGAGTTTTTCGGGTACTCTGTTGTCATCTAATTCTACTGAAAGTTCTATTTTTGAGATTATCTTATTTGACATTATTTTCTTGGTTTAAATTTTGAGTTATTAAAAATATCGTCTGTACTTTTTTTAAGCATATCGTTTAAAGTTGCCTCGTTATTTTGCATGTAAGCACGCACAATTTGCCAACCTACATACTGCCCTATTCGACCTGGAGATTCTGCATCTATAGATTCTAAATAAAATTTTGAAAATGGAGCGTTATTTATAAAACGACTGGGTAATTTAGCATCTGTACTAAATAGTAGTTCTCGTTCTACAAAATAACGCCAAATATATTCTTCGTTTTTTATTGCCCAATTTAATTGAGATTCTGAATAACCAATGAGTTCTGCTTCTGTTTTAAAAGGAATGGTAAGCTCTTCAAAATAAAGTTGTTTTCCATAAAAAATCATTTCATCTAGTAAGGTTCTACGTTGCGGTTGATAAATGTATTTTTCTGAATAAGCTTTGGCTAAATCAACAACTACTTGCGATTTTTTAAAATTGGCTTTTAAATAGTTTGGTATATTGGTATAAAACGGGTGTTCACTACCTAAATAATTATCTAACGCAATTAATATAATGGTATCTGTAACAATAACGTTATTTCTGTAATCTACATCATTGGTTATGGTAATTACTCGTGGCGTGTTAAAGTCTAAAAAATAGTATTTTATATGATTAAACAACCACTCAATTTCGTTTTCTATTTCTTGAAAATTGGTAAATGTTTTAGCTACTTCATTAAATAACTGTTTTTGTAAAGTATCTTCTTTTTTAGCCAACCAAAAAGAGTCTTTATATTTTTTAGAAAACATAAATGGGTAGGCTGTTTTTAATTTGGGTAAATTTTCTGTAGTTACACTAGCAAATAACCTATCAAACCGTTCTGTGGTAATTTGAGTATTTATTTCGGCAATATGCTTTTCTAAAGAGGTTTCTTTTTTACATGAAAGAGCTACTCCTATGAAGAGAAAAAACGAGAAAATGAATTTTATATAAAACTTAAAGCACATATATTTTTATAAATTAAGCTTATAACTTATTTTTGTTTGCAAAGGTACTATTCTTAGATTTAATACTTGTTTAAATGCAAACGGAAAAAGTTATAAATTATGTTGTTGATTGGTTAAAAGAGTATGCTACAAATGCTGGCATGAAAGGGTTTATTATTGGTATTTCAGGAGGCATAGATTCTGCCGTTACATCTACTCTTTGTGCAAAAACAGGGCTTTCTGTATTGTGTTTAGAAATGCCTATTCATCAAGCAACATCACAAGTAAGCCGAGCACTCAATCATATTGAATGGTTACAATCTAATTTTAATGATGTAAAAAAAACTCAAGTAAATTTAACGCCTGTTTTTGATAGTTTAGTTAAATCATTACCAGCAGTAGATAACGAGGAAAGCCGGTTTATGTCTCTTGCAAATACCCGAGCAAGGTTGCGCATGACAACGCTATATTATTTTGCTGCATTAGAGGGCTATTTAGTGGCTGGCACAGGCAACAAAGTAGAAGATTTTGGTGTTGGATTTTACACCAAGTATGGAGATGGCGGCGTCGATTTAAGTCCTATTGCAGATTTGCTTAAAACCGAAGTATATACCATTGCAAAACACTTAGGTATTAATAAAGATATTATTGATGCCGCACCTACAGATGGTCTTTGGGGTGATAACAGAACCGATGAAGATCAAATTGGTGCTTCCTATCCTGAATTGGAGTGGGCAATGAAAATGGATGATGAAGGAAAAAACACAAGTGATTTTTCAGGTAGAGAACAAGCGGTTTTTACAATATACAAACGCTTTAATAATGCTAATAAGCACAAGATGATTCCTATACCTATATGTAAAATTCCTACTTTTTTTAAATAACTTTTGTATAGTTTAAAAAAAAATATTACATTTACACTTCACTTTATCTCTCATAATAATTGCTTCTCTGGTGTTTAAAATATTAATAACTAATAGCTTTTTTAATTATGATTAAACTTTTAATAGTAGATAATCACCCAATTATCAGAAAGGGTTTTGAGGCTCTTTTTTCAGAATCTTCAGAAATAAAAATTGTTGGAACTCTTGGAGATGGGGAATCTGTTTTAGAATTTGTGAAAGACAATCCTGTTGATATTATAATAACAGAAATTGATTTTCCAAAATTGAACGGTTTATCACTTATGCGTTTTTTAAGAACTGATTTTCCAGAAATTAAAGTCATTGTTTTTAGTGCTCAATCTGAAGATGTTTATGCCATAAACACCTTAAAAGGTGGTGCTTGTGCCTTTTTGCATAAATCTACCAATCCCAATATTATTAGAGATGCCATTATAAAAGTATATAATGGTGGTATTTACTTAAGTGATTCTCTAACAGAACAGCTTGCTTTTGGTGCTAGAAACAACAAAGATGGTGCTTACTATAGAAAATTATCTACAAGAGAAGCCGAGGTTTTAAAACTTCTAACAATAGGTAAGAAAAACAAAGAAATTTCTAAAGAGTTAGATATTAACGAAAAAACCGTTAGTACCTATAAAGCACGTTTAATGACAAAACTTAAAGTTACCAATTTGGTAGATTTAATAAATCAAACAAAGGCAAACCAAGAGTATTTATAAAACTCTGTTTAATTTTCTAGACAATAACATTTTTAGACTCGAATAGTCTTTTACTTCTTCTAGTACATTTCTATTCGTGTCTATTTTATTGTGTAGTGTTTCTTCTTGAAATTGTTTAACTTTTTGGTCAATTAAAAAGCAGCGTAAACTTAAAATAGTTTCACTTACCAATTGTGCTATATTATTTGATTTTTCTTTTGGAAAAATATTCATTCTGTTCCAGTTATCTAAAGTATAGCGTTCGTCTTCCATTAAAATGGTTGTAATCTCATGGGCTATTTCAGGGCTTACTTGATTTATAAAACTTTTCAACTCAAAATCTGGATTTTGATTTAAGGTATCTATTATAGTGTAATATAGTGTTTTAAATTGAGGGTTTGAAAACTCCATTTCATCATCTTGTAAATCTAAAAACACCTTTTCAAAAACTTTAGTTTGATGCACTACAGGTTCTAAAATTAATTCGCCTTTTTCATTTTCTTTTAAAACTAAGTCTTCAAAATCTTCGGTTTTATTTCCGTAGAGTAGCAATACTTCAACAATTTTTCGTTCTAAAACATATTGAATATTAACTTTATTTATTGGCTGTTCTTGTTTTACTACTTGGAAGGCTTTTTGCTCTTTTTGATGCTCTTTACTCTTTTCTTGTAATTCTTTTTTACCAATTTGTGCTAAGGTACTAAACAAAACCTCTTCACTTATATCCATAATTCTAGCACATTCTTGAATATAAATTTCTTTTTTTATGCGGTCTGGTATTTTAGAAATACTGTTTACAATATCTCTTACTGTTTCAGCTTTTTTTATTGGGTCGTTTTTTGATTCTTCAAATAAAATAGAGGCTTTAAACTGAATAAAATCTTTAGCGTTTTCTTCTAAAAATAAGGTTACTTCTTCAAGGGTATTTGCTTTGGCAAAACTATCAGGGTCTTCGCCTTCAGGAAACGTACAAACTTTAACGTTCATACCTTGTTCTAAAATTAAATCAATTCCGCGTAGCGAAGCTCTCATACCCGCTGCATCACCATCAAAAAGTACTGTGATGTTTTTAGTGAGTCTGTTTATAAGTCTTATTTGTTCTGAGGTTAAGGCAGTACCTGATGATGATACCACATTTTTAATTCCGGTTTGATGAAATTGAATAACATCTGTATAGCCTTCAACTAGGTAGCAGTTATCGTCTTTTGCAATACTTTGTTTGGCATGGTAAATACCATAAAGAACTTTGCTTTTTTGATACACCTCACTTTCTGGTGAGTTAACATATTTGGCTACTTTTTTATCATTAATTAAAATGCGACCGCCAAAACCCAACACACGACCGCTCATACTTTTTATAGGAAACATAACACGCCCTTTAAATCTATCAAAGCGTTTATCGTCTTTTACTATGGTAAGTCCTGTTTTTTCTAAATAGTCTATATTATAGCCTTGTTTTAAAGCTTCATCTGTAAAGGGTTGCCACTGGTTGAGTGCATAACCTAAGTTAAATTTTTTTATAGTTTCTTGTGTAAACCCTCTTTCTTTAAAGTAGCTTAACCCAATAGATTTTCCTTGATCTGTTTTGTGTAAAGTTTTTTGAAAATAGGTGTTGGCAAACTCATTTACCAAGTATAAACTCTCGCGTTCATTGGCTTGCTCTTTTTGTTCATCACTTTGCTCTGTTTCTTCTATTTCAATATTATATTTTTTAGCTAGATATTTAATGGCTTCTGGGTAGGTAAAATGTTCATGTTCCATTAAAAAAGCAACTACTGTACCTCCTTTCCCGCTTGAGAAATCTTTCCAAATTTGCTTAACTGGCGATACCATAAAACTAGGCGAGCGTTCATCACTAAAAGGACTCAAACCTTTGTAATTACTACCTGATTTTTTAAGCTGCACAAAATCACCTATAACCTCCTCTACTCTAGCGGTTTCAAATACTTGGTCTATGGTTGATTGTGATATCAAAGTAACAATTTTAGAACTGTAAATGTACTATAAACAATTGATTTTTGAAATTTAAAACCATCTCAAATAGTAAAATTAGGCTGTATATTGGCATAATAAAATGAAAAAAATTACATGATAATAATCATATTTTAACTTTTTAACATCTACTACCTTCACAAACTAATTAGTTTATCTTTTTTTATTGAATTTAAATTATCTTTTATGGAAACAAACTCAAAAACCAATAATTGGTATAGAATTATTTTAGGATTGTTTTTAGTTGTTTATGCATTGAATCAATTTATACACTTTATACCTTTTACTTATGGCGAAATGCCCGATAACACCAGAGATTTTATAGATGCTGTTGCAGCTTATCTACCTTATTTATATATGTTTGAAATTCTAATTGGTTTGTTTTTAATTTTCAATAAATGGTCGCCTTTTATTGTTATAGTGCTATTTCCTTTAACTATTTCATTTTTGATTTTTAATCTTTCTAATGCTGATTTAGTTAAAATTTGGCCTGCTTTAATTGTTGCTATATTAAACGTGTTGCTGGTATTTAATTTTAGAAAAAAATACCGCCCTCTTTTTAATTAATTTTGATAGTAACCACAATTAGAAAAAACGTGTTATTATTTTAACTGAAATAGAAACAAACTCTATTTTAAACTAGCTAAACTTGTTTTAAGTGTTTCAATTTTTGCTAAAGCATCTGCTTCTTTTTTCTTTTCGCTAGCAACAACTTCTTCGGGTGCATTGTTTACAAAGCGTTCGTTTGATAATTTGTTTTGTACCGATTTTAGAAAACCTTGAGTATATTGTAACTCATCTGTTAATTTTTTTATTTCGGCTTCTACATCAATAGCACCTTGTATTGGTATAAAATACTCGTTTGATTTTACTCTAAAAGTTAATGCTCCTTCAATAGCTTCTGAAACATAGTTTACCGATTCTAAATTTCCTAGTTTGGCAATAATACTATCAAAAGTATGGCTGGTATTCTCATTATTTATTACAGAAAAACTAATGGTTTCTTTAAAGGGAATATGTTTTTGTTTTCGTATGTTTCTAATGCCTGATATTACTTCTGATGCTAATTCAAATTCTGGAATTAAACTTTGGTTTACTGGTTTTGTTTCAGGCCACTTTGAAATAATTAAAGCTTCTTGTGGGCTTCTGTCTTTAATGTAATGCCAAATGTCTTCGGTTAAAAATGGCATGAACGGATGTATAATTTTTAAGTTATCTTCAAAAATATCTATTATTGAATTATATGTGTGTTTATCAATAGGTTTACCAAATTCGGGTTTTATCATTTCTAGTAACCAACTACAAAAATCATCAAAAATAAGTTTATAAATAGTCATTAAAGCATCGCTTAAACGGTATTTACTAAAGTGGTCTTCTAACTCTATCAATGCTTTTTGAAATTTAGCTTGATACCAAGCTATGGCTATTTCATTAGATTCTGGCTGAGTAATGCTTGCATCAATTTCCCAACCGTTTACCAACCTGTAGGCATTCCAAATTTTGTTTCCAAACCCTTTTCCTTGTTGGCATAAGAGTTCATCAAACATTAAGTCATTGCCGGCTGCAGAGCTCAATAACAAGCCAACACGAACACCGTCTGCACTATATTGTTCAATAAGTTTTAAAGCATCTGGAGAGTTTCCTAATTGCTTACTCATTTTTTGGCGTTGTTTATCACGCACCAAACCGGTTAAATAAACATTGCTAAATGGTTGCTTACCTTGGTATTCATACCCAGCAATAATCATTCTAGCTACCCAAAAAAATAAAATATCTGGACCCGTAACCAAATCATTGGTTGGGTAATAGTATGAAATGTCTTTGTTTTCTGGGTTTCTAATACCATCAAATACGCTAATTGGCCATAACCACGACGAAAACCACGTATCTAGAGTGTCTGGGTCTTGTTTTAAATTTGCAGCTTGAAGCTTAGAGTTTCCTGTTTTAATTCTAGCTTTTTCTAATGCTTCATCTATATTTTGAGCAACTACAAAATCTTCTTTTCCGTCTGCATAGTAGTAAGCAGGTATTTGCTGACCCCAAAGTAACTGCCTAGAAATATTCCAATCTCTAATATTGTCCATCCAATGGCGGTAGGTACTTTCAAATTTTTTTGGAAATAACTTTACGTTAGCATCTTCTAAAACAGCTTTTATAGCTGGTTTAGCTAATTCTTCCATTTTTAAAAACCACTGGTCACTGAGTCTTGGTTCTATAATGGCTTTTGTTCGTTCTGAAGTGCCTACTTTATTAATATGGGTTTCGGTTTTTACTAAAAAGCCTTTTTCTTTTAGTTCGTTTGCTATTTCTTGACGTACTACAAATCGGTCTTTGCCTTGATAATGCAACCCAAAACTGTTTAATGATGCGTCTTCATTAAAAATATCAATAACTTGTAAGTTGTGTTTATCTCCAAGGTTTTTATCGTTTTCATCATGTGCTGGCGTAACTTTTAAACAGCCTGTTCCAAACTCGATATCGACATAGTCGTCTTCAATTATTGGAATTACCCTATTGCATATAGGAACAATGGCTTTTTTTCCGCGTAAGCGAGAAAATCTATTATCATTAGGATTAATACAAATAGCTGTATCGCCAAAAATGGTTTCTGGGCGTGTGGTTGCAATGGTAATTGTTTCATTACTACCTTCAATCTTATAGTTTAAATAATAGAGGGTTCCTTGTTGTTCTTCATGAATAACTTCTTCATCAGATAGTGTGGTTTTAGCTTCGGGATCCCAATTTACCATTCTATATCCGCGATAAATTAAGCCTTTATTATATAAATCAACAAAAACTTGTATAACAGATTCAGACATGTTTTCATCCATGGTAAACTTGGTTCTATCCCAATCACATGAGCATCCTAATTTTTTAAGCTGCTGCAGTATAACGCCTCCATATTCATGTGTCCAATCCCAAGCATGTTTTAAAAATTCGTCTCTTGTTAAATCATGTTTATTAATACCTTGCTCTTTAAGCTTTGCAACAACTTTAGCCTCTGTGGCAATAGATGCGTGGTCTGTGCCGGGTACCCAACAGGCATTTTTGCCTAGTAACCGCGCACGACGAATTAACACATCTTGTATGGTGTTATTAAGCATATGCCCCATGTGCAAAACACCTGTAACGTTTGGAGGTGGTATGACAATGGTATATGGTTCTCTTTCATCTGGTTCTGAGTGAAAATAATTGTGTTTCATCCAGTAATTGTACCACTTACTCTCTACCTGACTTGCATCATATTTTGATGGTATTTGCATACTTTGGAATAGTTTTTGAATAATGAAAAGCAAAAGTACTTATATTTCTTTTTCTGTGAAAGTTATATCTGTGTTTGATAATAAGTTATTAAAATTATATTTTAACACTTTTTAAACTGGCTAAATAAAAAATTGTTAGTACTTTTAAATATGCTAAACATAATTTAGTTTTCTACAATTTTTGCAGATTGTATAAAAGTGAGTATGTTTGAATTGAATTAAAGATTATAATAACTAAACATCTTTTTATAACATATTGATTAGAAAGATATTATTTTAAAAATAAAAATTAAAAATCATGAAGCAATTAATTACTATTTTATTTATTGGGTTAATCAGTTTTACACTAAGTGCACAAGCCAAAATAGAGTTTAAAACTGATACTATAGATTATGGAACTATTGAAAAAGGGTCTAACGGTGTAAGAGTTTTTGAATTTACTAATACTGGTAATGAGCCTCTTATTATATCTAAGGTAAACTCAAGCTGTGGTTGTACTATTCCTAAGAAACCAGAAGCACCTATCTTACCTGGAGACACAGGCGAAATTGAAGTAAAGTATGACACTAACAGAGTAAACCCTATTAGAAAAACTATTACCGTTATATCAAATGCAGAAACACCTACTGTTGCTTTAAAAATTAAAGGTGAAGTAATAGACTCTAGTAATGTGAATTTACTTGAAAAAAAGACAAAAAGTGTTGTGCAACAATAATACTAACTTTATTAAACACGCTATGTAAATTAATTTACATAGCGTGTTATTTATAATGGGCTTTTTAAAATAAAACTCTTGTTTATTAGTTGCCCTTGTCTATCTACTTTTAGTCTTATTTTTTTTCCAGCCTCTTGATAAAACATTTCGGTAATTTGTTGCAATGAAAAATTGTGGGAAGCCCTGCCGTTTATGCTAATAATAATATCTCCTATTAACAAGCCTACTTTATGAGCTGGAGAGTGTTCTCTTAATTCAACAATAGTATAAGCGGGTTTTAATGATAGTTTATAT
>JALRJA010000338.1 GCA_023255235.1 Flaviramulus sp. | reverse complement strand
AATTTCCAGAAGTTTTACTTTCTATAGATACTTTTAGAAGCAAGGTTGCAAAACACTGTATAGAAGCCGGAGCAGCTGTTATTAATGATATTTCTGCTGGTAAGCTAGATGAAAACATGCTACAAACAGTAGCCAATTTACACGTGCCTTATATTATGATGCACATGCGTGGAAACCCAAAAACTATGCAAAACCAAACATTATATGATAACTTAATACAAGATATGTTGTTTTATTTTTCTCAACGTATTGCTTTAGCAACAAACTTAGGTATTAAGGATATTATTATAGACCCGGGTTTTGGTTTTGCCAAAACTATAGACCAAAACTATGCGTTATTAAATAAACTCACACACTTTAACATAATTGAAAAACCCCTACTTGTAGGTGTTTCAAGAAAATCAATGATTTATAAAACGCTTGAAACCACTGCTAAAGAAGCCTTAAATGGCACGTCTGTTTTAAATACAATTGCCTTACTTAAAGGTGCTTCTATTTTACGGGTGCATGATGTTAAAGAAGCCACAGAATGTGTTAAATTGGTGAGGTCTTTAAATGCTTAAAAATGAAATATACTGTCTTATTTATAGTTTTTCTTGTTTTATGTTCTTGCCGAAAAGAAAAAGTAATTGAGTTGCCAAGCATAAATTATTCTCAAGTTACCGAAATTAAAGACATATCGCCTGCTTATTTATTTTATGATATAACTAAGCAAGATAGTGTAGAGCTAAATAGAAAAAACCTTATAAGCACTACCAATTGGTTGATTAATGTTGATAAACGATTAACCCTAAAACAAGTTATTCCTCATATTATTTTTTTACAAAACAAAAAAGCTAGTTCTAGTCATAAAAATGAAAATGCAAAAAACTACTATACCTGTAATGATTTAAGCAGACGTAATTTAGGATTTATAGAGTTTACTGAAATTAATTATTATTTAGAAAAATACGATTTAAATAATCTGAAAAAAAAGCATGCTTCTATTATTTTAAGATACTATGATACTGATTCTATATCTATTTTTAACAATACAAACAACCATCTTAATTTGTATAAAACCACTAATTTAAAAACCCTTTCAAATCACTTAGAACAAACTTTTATAAATTTACCAGATGCAAAAGCTAGCATTACTTTGCTATTTAATGAAAAAACATCTTTTGAAGATTATATATTATTCAAATCAACTTTAAAGAGCTATAAAAACAAGTCTTTTGAAATACTATCAGATGAATTTATTTATTAGCTATATTTTACTAAATTTACCAAAATAAATTACCTCTTGGAAATTTTTAATGACCTTTTAAAATTTACTGTTATAGATATTATAGATGTTATTTTGGTAGCACTTCTACTCTACTATCTATACAGGCTTGTTAAAGGTACGGTTGCCATAAATATTTTTTTAGGAATTATTATTATTTATGGCGGATGGCGTCTTACCGATTTTCTAAACATGGAACTGCTAACAAGCATTTTTGGCGGTTTTATAAAAGTAGGTATTATAGCTTTAATTGTTGTTTTTCAGCCTGAAATTAGAAAATTTTTACTTCTAGTTGGCTCAACCAATTTTAATAGACGCCATAAACTTTTAAAACCCTTTGGTTTTTTAAAAACCGAAATAGAAAACAATACCAATGTTGATGCTATTATGTTGGCATGTAACAAAATGAGCATGTCTAAAACAGGTGCTTTAATTGTTTTTGAGCGTAATAACAACCTAGATTTTTTAGTAACATCTGGTGACGATATGAACATAAAAGTAACGCAACCTATTATAGAAAGTATTTTTTTTAAAAACAGCCCGTTACATGATGGTGCTATAATAGTTAAAAACAATATTGTAAAAGCAACCCGTGTTATTTTGCCTGTTAATAATGAGAAAGTTATTCCGCAGCGTTTTGGTTTACGTCATAGAGCTGCTATAGGTGTTACTGAAAAAACCGATGCTTTAGCACTTGTGGTTAGCGAAGAAACTGGGCATATTTCTTACTTTAAAGATGGTGAGTTTGTAGTTTTTGAAGACACAAACCAACTTAACTTAATTATAAAAAAAGACTTGAGTTAATAATAGTTAGGCTACCTCATTTTGTAAAAACTGTACTTCATAAAGGTTTTTATAATATCCATTTTTATTTTTAAGCAACTCCTTGTGTGTACCTTGTTCTACAATGTTACCGGCATCCATTACAATTATGTTATCTGCTTTTTTAATGGTTGCCAGTCTGTGTGCAATTACTATAGAGGTTCTTCCTTTGGTTATCTTATCGGTTGCGTTTTGTATGAGTTGTTCAGAATAAGAATCTACCGATGATGTTGCTTCATCTAAAACCAATATGCTAGGGTTGGTAACATAAGCTCTTAAAAATGAAATGAGTTGCCGCTGTCCTGACGATAACATAACGCCGCGTTCTTTTACATTAAACTGATAATTGTTAGGTAAACTCATTATAAAATCATGAATACCAATATCTTTGGCAGCTTGTTTTACATCATCTTCAGAAATATCAGGGTTATTTAAAGTAATGTTATTTAATATGGTATCGGCAAATAAAAACACATCTTGTAATACTACTGCTATTTGAGTTCGTAATGATGCTAGAGTAACATCTTTTATATTAATACCATCTACAGTTATAGCACCGTCTTTAATTTCATAAAACCTATTTAATAGATTAATAATAGTAGATTTTCCGGCACCTGTTGCACCAACAATAGCAATAGTATCGCCGGCTTTAACATCAAAAGAAATTCCTTTTAAAACTGGTTCAGCTTCAACATAATTAAAATATACGTTATGAAACTTTATATTACCTTTAAAATGCTTTGCAACATGAGTTCCTGTATCATCAATTTGTGATGTAGTATCTAAAACTTTAAATACTCTGGTTGCGGCAACCATACCCATTTGAAGGGTGTTAAATTTATCGGCTATTTGTCTTAAAGGTCTAAATAACATGGGTATAAACATTACAAAAGCAACCAAATCACCTTGTGAAACGCTACTGTTTTCTAAAACCATATTTAAACCACCATACCAAGCTACTAAGCCTATACTTATAGATGAAACCAAATCTGGAATTGGAAAAAATATCGAGTTATACCAAACTGTTTTTAGCCATCCTTTTTTGTGTCGTTCATTTATAACAGTAAACTTTTTATATTCGGTTTTTTCGCGGGTAAACAGTTGTAATATTTTCATGCCCGTTATACGTTCTTGAACAAATGAATTAAGATTTGAAACTTCCGATCTTACTTCTTCAAAAGCCTTTTTCATATACTTTTGAAACAAACGAGTTGCATAAAGCAATAAGGGTAACATGAGTAAAACAATAAGACTTAGTTTAATGTTTATAAAAACCATAACACCAAAAACAACCATCATGGTGAGTAAGTCTCTAAAAATCATAAACAAGCCTTCACCAAAAATATCGGCTATACGTTCCATATCGGTAACAGCTCTAGTTATTAAAACACCCACCGAAGAATTATCATAATACTTCATTTTAAAACGCAGTAAATGATTAAATAATTTCACACGAACATCCATTACCAAGTTTTGCCCTAACCACGATGCATAATAAATAAACAACAACTGAAAAACGGTTTGCAAGATTAAAACCCCTAGCATGAGCCAAATATAAAACACAAAATCTTTTTCAATTTTGTTTGTTATACTATCGTCTATAGCATTTTTTGTTATATAAGGAGTAGCCGCACTACATAAAGCTAAAAAAATAACTAAAATTAACAAGGCAAAAAACACGCCTTTATACGGTTTTATGTATTGAAAAAGCCGCTTAAAAAGCGTAAAGTCAAATAAATTTTCTTTTGTTTTATTCATATATAATAGTATCAAACAGATACTCTATTTTAGTTAAATACAACCCATGTGCAGGAACCGAAAAACCCGCCTCACTTCTTTTTTTAGATTGAATTATAGTGTGCAAATCTTCAACAGATAACTTTCCTAAGCCAATCTCAATCATAGTGCCTACAATAGCTCTTACCATATTTCGCAAAAACCTATTTGCCTTTATTACAAACTCAAGTTCGTTATCTTTCACAAACCATTCTGCTTGTAAAACAGTACAATAATAGGTTTTTACATTGGTATTACTCTTAGAAAAGCATTGAAAATCTGTATACTCTAATAATACTTTTGAAGCGGCGTTCATTTTAGCAACATCCAAAGGTTGTTTCACATAATAAGCAGCATCAAAATTAAACACATTTTTGTTTAGTGCTACTCTATACAAATAGGTTCTGCTTATAGCATTAAACCGCGAGTGAGCTTCAGGTTTTACTTTAAAAACATGATGAATAGCAATATCTTTTGGCAAAAAAGAATTGAGTTTATAAACCAAATCTGTGCAGTTAAAAACCATATCGGTATCAAAATGTGCAAACAGTTGTTTGGCATGCACACCAGCATCGGTTCGTCCTGCACCAGTTATAGCAATATCGTGGTTTAATAACATTGATAAGGCTTTTTCAATAACTGCTTGAACAGATATAGCATTGGGCTGATTTTGCCAACCATGATACGCCGCTCCGTTATAAGAAAGTTCTAAAAAATACCGCAATTTGTTTATAGTCTTTATAAAAAACAAAGATAGATATTTTGTTTTTTAAGCAAACTCTTAAGTCTTTAATTATATTGTAAAAATAAGGGCGTTACCTCCTAAACATTAGGAGGTCGGGCTTTTGGCAGTCGCTCTCTCCTAATAAAGCTATTAGGAGAGGAGCTTCAACAAATGCCGCAATCCCTAACGCAGTAATAGGTTTTCATATTAAATTTACAACATTTAAAACAAATATATATAACTTTACCATGGCTAATTAGGGCGTTTTTATGACAAACATATTATTACTTTCAGATACTCATGGTTATATAGATGATGCCATTTTAAAATATGTAAAACAAGCAGACGAAGTTTGGCATGCCGGAGATATAGGCGATGTAAAAGTATGCCATGCCATAAACAAATTAAAACCTTTGCGTGCTGTTTACGGTAATATTGATGATGCAAAAACACGCACCGAATTTCCAGAAAACAACCGTTTTATGTGTGAAGATGTTGCCGTTTGGATAACCCACATTGGTGGTTATCCACCAAAATACAATTCGCGAGTAATAAATGAGATTAGGCAAAACCCTCCCAAACTTTTTATTTGTGGACACTCTCATATTTTAAAAGTTATGCCCGATAACAACCTAAACCTTTTACACATGAATCCGGGTGCTGTTGGTAAACACGGGTTTCATAAAACACGCACCATGTTGCGTTTTACTATTAATGGTAGTAAAATTGATAATTTAGAAGTAATAGAGTTTAACAAACGCTAGTGTTTGGTTTAGCTTAAATTATGTGGTCATTTTTTTTGCGTTAGGGATTGTAGTGAAAATCCTTTTTGTGAAGTATGAGCAAAAAGATTGCAACAAAAAGCCCGACCCGAAGGGTAACGCCCAAAATAAAAAAACCCAAAGCTTTCACTTTGGGTTTTTACGCACTAATAGAACTAAGATGTTAGGTTTATCGCAATCTGTCAACAGATTTTACAAGATCTTCATCCTTCTTGATGGCTTTATTGGCTAATGCCAAAAACACGATAGAAACAATAGGGAGAAGCATCCCA
>JALRJA010000105.1 GCA_023255235.1 Flaviramulus sp. | reverse complement strand
CTGCAGTACACTATACAATGGGTGGTGTTTGGGTAGATTATAATTTAATGACTACCGTTCCTGGTCTCTATTGCATAGGTGAAGCCAATTTCTCAGAACATGGTGCGAATAGGCTTGGAGCTTCTGCTTTAATGCAAGGCTTAGCCGATGGGTATTTTGTATTACCTTATACCATAGGAGATTATTTAGCCGATGATATTAGAACAGGAGAAATACCAACTAATACCAAAGAATTTGACGAAGCTGAAAAAGAAGTAACCGATAAAATCAACTTTTTTATCAATAATAAAGGAACCAAATCGGTTGATTATTTCCACAAAAAACTGGGTAAAATAATGTGGGATAAATGCGGAATGTCTAGAAATGCCGAAGGATTAAAAGAAGCCATTAATGAAATTTCAGATTTAAGAAAAGCATTTTGGAAAGAAGTATCTGTACCCGGAAGCGATAAAGAATATAATGAAGAACTAGCCAAAGCCGGTAGAGTAGCCGATTTCTTAGAATTAGGAGAATTATTTGCAAAAGATGCTTTAATGCGTGAAGAATCTGCAGGTGGGCATTTTAGAGAAGAATACCAAACTCAAGACGGTGAAGCTCAAAGAAGAAAAGAGTTTCAATTTGTTGCGGCATGGGAACACAAAGGAGAACCTAAAGATGCCGTATTGCATAAAGAAGCATTGGTTTACGAAAATATAGAAGTTAAAGAAAGAAGCTATAAATAAAAAAGACACTATGAACTTAACACTTAAAATTTGGAGACAAAAAGACTCAAATGCAAAGGGTCAAATGGTGGATTATAAAGTTACTGACATTTCAGAACACATGTCTTTTTTAGAAATGATGGATGTTTTGAACGAACAATTAGTAAACTCTGGAGACGAACCCATTGCTTTCGATCATGATTGCCGTGAAGGCATTTGTGGAACATGCTCTATGTATATAAACGGCGAAGCTCATGGTCCTGATAGAGGTATAACAACTTGCCAATTGCATATGCGTATGTTTAAAGATGGCGACACAATTACTATTGAACCTTTTAGAGCATCAGCATTTCCTGTAATAAAAGATTTGGTTGTTGACAGAAGTGCCTTTGATAGAATTCAACACGCTGGCGGTTATATTTCAATAAATACCTCTGGTAATACCCAAGATGCCAATGCTATTCCAATTTCAAAAATTGCCGCAGATGAGGCTATGGATGCCGCAGCTTGTATTGGTTGTGGAGCTTGTGTGGCTACTTGTAAAAACTCTAGTGCCATGTTGTTTGTAGGGGCTAAAGTATCTCAATACGCATTATTACCACAAGGGCAAGTTGAAGCCGCAGAACGAGTGAAAAACATGGTAGCCCAAATGGATTTAGAAGGCTTTGGTAATTGTACTAATACAGGTGCCTGTGAGGTAGAATGCCCTAAAGGTATTTCACTAGATAATATAGCTAGAATGAATAGAGAGCTTTTGAAAGCTAACATGTCTTAGTTTCATTTTTTTATAGTAAGGTTTAAATTTAACGCAAGCATACCATAATTTATAATGGTTTGTAATTATCTTAAAAAACACCTTACAACACCTCTTTTTTAGGTAGCTTACTAATACAATTTGTAACTTGTAAAAAAAATCTAAATAATTCTAACTTTACAGAATGATTAACGAGTTAAAAAATAATTATGGTCATTTATTTGAAGATGCTCTTTTAAATGAAATAAATCAAGTAGGCACATTTAAAGAAGTAAGCGAAGGCTCAAAACTAATGGATATTGGCGATTATATTAAAGCCATGCCCTTATTAATTTCTGGAGCAATAAAAATTTTAAGAGAAGACAATGATGGCGATGAACTACTTCTTTACTTCTTAGAAAAAGGAGAAACTTGTGCCATGACTTTAACCTGCTGCTTAGGGCATACTAAAAGCGAAATTAGAGCCATTGCAGAAATGGATACAAAACTCATTATGGTACCCATTCAAAAAATGGAAGAGTGGTCTTCTAAATATAAAAGCTGGAGACATTTTGTTTTTGAAAGTTATCACAACAGATTAAATGAAATGCTTGAAACCATTGATAGTATCGCTTTTTTAAAAATGGATGAACGTCTTTTAAAATACCTTAATGATAAAGCCAGAGTCTCAGATAATTCTATTATTAACAATACTCACCAAGAGATAGCCTATGAGCTACATACCTCTAGGGTAGTTGTTTCACGCCTACTAAAAAAATTAGAAAATCTGGGTAAAATAGAACTTCACAGAAACCATATTATTATTAAAAACATCTAAAATTACTATGTAACCAATGTTACCGTAAAGCCTAAACCTATCATGTAATTTTGCCATAATAAAATTAAATTTTTTTCATGGCAATTATTGAAATTTTTGGGTATATAGGTGCTTTAGTTATAGGAGTTTCACTTGGTTTAATTGGTGGCGGTGGCTCTATATTGGCTGTACCAGTTTTAGCATATTTATTCTCTGTTAATGAAAAAGTGGCAACAGCATATTCGTTGTTTATAGTAGGCTCTAGTGCTCTTCTTGGTGGTATTAAACAACATTTTAAAGGATTGGTAGATTGGCGAACAGCTATTGTTTTTGGTATCCCAGCCATTATTGGTGTTACGCTAGTTAGGCATTTTCTTATACCAGCATTGCCAACAGTTATATTTACAATAAGTACTTTCGAGTTTACAAGACGCATGGCCATGTTTGGTTTGTTTGCTGTTTTAATGATTCCTGCTGCCTTATCAATGCTTAAAGAAACTAACGAAAAACAAGTAACAGGCTTAGTAGCCTATAACTACCCTATAATTTTGTTAGAAGGCTTAATAGTAGGAGCAATTACAGGTATGATTGGTGCAGGAGGTGGGTTTTTAATCATACCAGCATTAGTTGTTTTAGCCAATGTTAAAATGAAAGTAGCTGTGGCTACCTCATTAATAATTATTGCTTTTAAATCGTTAATGGGTTTCTTTTTGGGAGATGCCCTAACTATGAAAATTGATTGGCAATTTTTAGGATTGTTTTCAATTATATCTTTCATAGGTATTTTTATAGGAAGTTATCTAAGCAATTTTATTGATGGTAATAAACTAAAAAAAGCGTTTGGGTATTTTATTATTATCATGGCAATATTTATCTTTTATGTAGAGTTTTTTATTGAAAATTAAATTAGATTCAAAAAAAAAAATTGAAAAAATGACTTTTTATGACAAAAGTCATTTTTTTTTAACTAATTAGTTTTGTGTAACTTAAGTCACATTATAAAAGTAAAATTAGGGTTATTTTTATAAGATTAAATATTAAAACCCAAGTATATGAAAGTAGAACAAATTTACACAGGCTGTATAGCACACGCCGCTTATTACATTGAAAATAATGGTGTTGCTGTTGTTTTTGACCCCTTAAGAGAAGTGCAACCCTACATAGATAGAGCTCAAATAGATAATGCTAAAATTAAGTATGTTTTTGAAACTCATTTTCATGCCGATTTTGTAAGCGGGCATCTTGATTTAAGAAAAAAAGCACAGGCAGAAATTGTATTCGGACCCGGAGCAAAACCAGCCTATGAGGCAACCATTGCAAAAGATGGGCAAATTTTTGAAGTAGGCGAGTATAAAGTAAAAGCTATTCATACGCCAGGACACACTATGGAAAGCACCACATATTTATTAATTGATGAAAACGGAAAAGAACACGGAATCATTACAGGAGACACCTTGTTTATAGGAGATGTAGGTCGCCCTGATTTAGCACAACATGTAGTGGCAGATTTAACCGAAGAAAAATTAGCCGGGCATTTATATGAGTCGCTTCGTAATAAAATTATGCCTTTAAGCGATGATTTAATTGTGTATCCAAATCATGGAGCAGGTTCGGCATGCGGTAAAATGATGAGTAAAGAAACCACAGACACACTAGGCAATCAAAAAAAATTAAATTATGCTTTACAAGAGATGTCTAAAAACGAGTTTATTAAAACTGTTTTATCAGGTCTTACAGATCCTCCAGGATATTTTCCTCAAAACGTATTAATGAATATTAAAGGATATGAAAGCTTAGACACCATAATAGATAGAGCAACTCAAGCCCTTTCAGTAGAAGCATTTGAGTTTATTGCCAATGAAACAAGTGCCTTAATGCTAGACACGAGAGATTCAGAAGATTTTTCAAAAGGATTTATACCAAACAGTATTAATATTGCATTAGACGGTAATTTTGCTCAATGGGTAGGCGAAATGATTCCTGATGTAAAACAAGAAATCCTATTAATAACATACCCCGGAAAAGAAGAAGAAGCCATAACCAGATTATCTCGTGTTGGATATGATTTTGCTATTGGATATTTAAAAAATGGCTTTGATTCTTGGAACAAAAGCGGTAAAGAGGTTGAAACAATAAACAGAATTACGCCCGAAACACTTGAAAAACAAATGAAATCTCAAGAACCACTTATAATAGATGTGCGTAAAAAAAGTGAGTATGATTCAGAACATATTATCAATGCTATTAATGTTCCTTTAAATCAAATTAACCAGCATTTAGATCAGTTTCCAAAAAACAAACCCTTTGTATTACATTGTGCAGGTGGTTACAGAAGCATGATTGCAGCATCAATTTTAAAACAACGCGGTTGGAATGATTTTGTTGATGTTAAAGGCGGGTTTGACCAAATAAAAGACAAAACAACTATTAAAAAATCAGAATATATTTGCCCAACCACATTATTATAAACCTGTAAAAAATACTAAAAAGCATCTGTTTATACTATAAGCAGATGCTTTATTATTTGTTTTTGTAACATTAGTTACTATGCAATTAATTCACTATTGCTAACTTTGTGCTTTCAAAAAATGTTTTATAGATGAAAATTGAACAAATATATACAGGGTGCTTAGCACAAGGAGCTTATTATATTGAAAGTCAAGGAGAAGTAGCTATAATAGACCCACTAAGAGAAGTACAACCATATTTACAAAAAGCCAAGTTAAATAACGCTAAAATTAAATATATTTTTGAAACCCATTTTCATGCCGATTTTGTAAGCGGTCATGTTACCTTATCTAAAGAAACGGGTGCTCCAATTATTTATGGACCCAATGCCCAAACCTCATTTAAAGCTATTATAGCCAAAGATGGAGAAGAATTTAAACTAGGCGATGTTACTATAAAAGTACTACATACACCTGGGCATACTATGGAGAGTTCGGTGTTTCTTTTAAAAGATGAAAAAGAAAAAGACCATGCTATTTTTAGTGGCGACACACTGTTTTTAGGCGATGTAGGAAGACCCGATTTAGCTCAAAAAATGGGTGAGATTACCGAAAGAGATTTAGCCGGGTTTTTATACGATAGTTTACGAACAAAAATAATGCCTTTAGCAGATCATGTTATTGTATATCCTGCACATGGTGCAGGGTCTTCTTGTGGTAAAAACTTAAGTAAAGAAACTGTTGACACCTTAGGAAACCAAAAGAAAACAAATTATGCACTACGTGCAGATATGACCAAAGACGAGTTTATTGATGAGGTAACTGAAGGCTTATTACCACCACCTCAATATTTCCCTTTAAATGTTAAAATGAATAAAGAAGGGTATGATGATTTTCAAGATGTTTTAAAACGAAGTGCTCAAGCACTTTCTACTGATGCTTTTGAAGCTGCAGCCAATGAAACAGATGCGGTTATATTAGATGTTCGACACCAAGATGATTTTGCAAAAGGGCACATACCACGTTCAATATTTATTGGCTTAGATGGTAGCTTTGCTCCTTGGGTTGGTGCTTTAATTGCCGATGTAAAACAACCTATTTTATTAGTAACACCAGAAGGACGTGAAGAAGAAACCATTACACGCCTATCTAGAGTAGGGTTTGACTATACTATTGGTTACCTAAAAGGCGGTTTTGAATCTTGGAAAAAAGCTTCAAAAGAATATGATACCGTAAGTTCTATATCTGCTATTACTTTTAAAAATAGCATAGAAAAACAAAACGCACCAGTTTTTGATGTTAGAAAACATGGCGAGTATTTGTCTGAGCATGTTATAGAGGCAAACAACACACCGCTTGATTATATTAATGATTATTTAGCAGAATTTCCAGATACCAAAACTTTTTATGTGCATTGTGCTGGTGGTTATAGAAGTATGATTGCTGCATCTATTTTAAAAAGTAGAGGAATTCATAATTTCATTGATGTTAAAGGTGGTTTTACCGCTATAAAAGAGGTAGGTGTTACAGTATCTGATTTTGTTTGCCCTTCAACATTATAAATTTGTAGTGAAAATAAATTAACTTATATGAGTAATAGTTGTATGTTTACTTTCAGGTTTAAATTTTTTTCAAATGAAAATACAATTTTTATTAGTTACGTTTTTAATACTAACTTCTTGTAATAGCCAAACAAATAAGAAAATAAGCCGTATTGATTTAGAAACCTTAAAAAAAGAGGTAATAGGAAAAGACGTTCAGTTTGTTGATGTTAGAACAGAAAAGGAGTATCATGCAGGGCATATTGATGATGCTATAAATATTAATGTTTTAAACGAAACTACCTTTAAAGAAAAAATTAAGGAGTTAGATAAATCTAAACCAGTTTATATTTACTGTTTTTCTGGTGGGCGAAGCAACAAGGCAAGTAAAATTATGGAAGCCTTAGGCTTTAGCCAAGTTTATGATTTTTCTGGAGGTTGGAGCACTTGGAGTAAACAATAAGCTTTAATTTCTTTATTAAACTTTGTGTAACGCCAAAAGCTATTTAAAAACGGTAGCCTATATATATATCGCCTTTAATTAGGGCATCATACTCACTACCATTAAATAAATTTCTACCAGCACCTAATTTAATCTCAAAAACAAAGCCAGCTGAGTTAATCCATTTTTTACCTAAGCTTAAACCAATTGAAGTGTCAAAAAAATTATCATTTGAGTTTCTACCGATACCTAATGAATCATAATTTTTACCACCAAAAAAAGAAGCAAACCCTTCAACAAAAAATCCTTTGGCACCATAATCTTCTTTGGTTTGAAAATACATTCTGTAAAATGGGGTTAACGAGTAGTTCTCTATATATTCATTTCCGGTGTCTAAGTTAATTAATACCGTTGCTCCAAAGCCTCTGTTGCTATCTTGAACATATTCATAAGTGGCTTCAAAAATACCAGCTGAAAGTAATTTTAGAGCACCAAGCCTTAACTCGTGTTTTTTTGAAAGGGTTTCTTGAACAGCTTGTTCGGTTTCTTGTGAAGTTACAAAGCTTGATATTGAACAAGCAAAAACTAGAATTAATAATTTCTTTTTCATAGAATTTAGGGTTTAATCAAAGTTATTAAAAAAAATACAGAAAAAGCGAATACTTTGTTAAATATTATTTGGGTTTAAATAGAAGTATAATTTATGCTGTGTTTGCGTTAGGGATTGAAACGGCATCCTTTTTTGCAAACTTAGAAAAGCCTTTTATGGGGGCTTTTGTAAATTACCCAAAAGCTATGTTTATTGGGTATAAATAACCTGCACAAAAGATAAAGTGGAAAGCCCGACCCGAAGGGTAACGCCTAAAACCTAATTGTTTAAAGGGTTGTAGCCTAGATAGGGAACTTCTTTTTCTTGAAATGTAATGCCAAAAGTTTTGAGCTCTTTTAAAATAGGTTGATATACTTCTGGTGTTATAGGTATTTGTACGCCTGGTGTTTTAATTTTTTTATTCAAAATGGCTAAAGTGGCGATGGCAACTGGTAAACCTACTGTTTTTGCCATGGCTGTGTAGGTTTGGTCATCGCCAAGTACTACCATACTGGCATCTATTTGGTGTTTTTTGCCGTTTTTTTGGTAGCCAAATTTGTGGTACATAACAATCATGTCTTTGTCGTTTTGGGCTAGTGACCAACTGTCTATTAAAATTTTTTGTAAAATTTGTGCTGGTGTTGCTTTTTTGAGTTGCACTTTTTTTTCTGAATTAAAAATATCTAATTCTACAAGTTTGTCCCAAACAATGTCATCTTGGTCTATTTTGAGTTGGTGACGTAGTTTTAATTCAACAGAATCAGATGGGCTGTATGGTAAAAAGGCGTTTACAAAATCGCGGTAGCTCATGTTTTCACTATCTTCAATAGTGTAGCTATCATCTGTCATGCCTAGTGTTACAAATATATTCCATGCTCTACTAAAGCCTACTCGGCGTATGGTTCCTCTGTATAATGTTTTTATGTTGTTTAATTTATAAGCACTTTGGTATTTTAAAGAATCTCTATTGGCATACACTTCAAAACGCCCAAAGCCGTCAATGTCTAAAAATTCGGTTCTTCTAAATAGACGGTTGTATGGAATGTATTTATAGGTGCCTTCTTGTAAAAATTTTGCGGCTCCGCCTTGTCCTGCAACAACAACGTTTCTGGGATTCCAAGTAAATTTATAGTTCCATAAATTGGTATCGTTTTCTGGTGCCACTAATCCGCCGGTAAAGGATTCAAATAAAATGACCTCGTAGCCATTATCTCTTATGGTGTCTAATACTTGCATGGCACTCATGTGGTCTATGCCTGGGTCTAAACCAATTTCATTCATTAGTATTAGGTTGTTTGCTATGGCATCATGGTTTAAAGCTTGCATTTCTGGACTCACATAAGAAGCTGTTACCATGTGCTTTCTGTGTTTTATACAGTCTTTGGCTACGTCTATGTGCATACTGGCAGGTAACATAGATACTACAATATTAGAGTTTTTTATAGCTTCATTTCTGGCTGCCTCATTACACACATCTAAAGTAATAGCTTTAAAGTTTTTATGGTTTCCTATTTGTTTTATGGTAGTCGTTATGTGTATATCTGCTACGGTAACAAATAGGTTTTCTGAAATAGATTTGTCTAGTAAATACTTAATAAGGTAGGCACTTGATTTTCCTGAACCAATGATTAAAATTTGTCGCATAATGATTTTATATGGCGGATTTTTATTTTTTTAAAAACAGCAAAAAGCATTTCAATTTTACAAAATTTATTATTAAAAGCTTTTGTTTTAAGCATTTTTATTTGTGAATAAGATTATTTTGATTGAAGTCAACCTGTAAGCTTTGAATAATAAAAATAACAACCCCATAATAGTGAATTATTATGGGGTTGTATTTAGGGTTGCTAAATTGAGAGTGACTTTAGAACCTATATCCTATCCCAAATCCTATGACTAGAGGGTTAATGTCAACATCGGCACCTACGGTAGCACCTAGTGCTGTGGTTGCATTTACGGTTACATCGGTTTGAATAAGTATTTTCTTTATATCAACATTAAGAAACCATTGGTCGCTCAAGCTATAATCTAATCCACCTTGAAAAGCGAATCCAAAACTGCTATCATAATCAACTTTGTCTGCAACTGGTCCTTCATCGGCTCCATAAAAAAGCGTGAGGTTAACACCAGCACCCAAATAAGGTTTTAAGGCACCGCCAGTAAAATGGTATTGTAGAGTTAGTGTAGGAGGTAGGAGCCATACGTCTCCCAATTCAATATTGCCGGCAGCAGTATTAACAGCCTTGACATCATGATTTGAGGTTCCTAAAATTAACTCTGCTGCAATATTTTCAGTAAAAAAATAAGTAAAGTCTAATTCTGGTATAAAAGCATTTGATATGTTAACATCACCTCCTATAGTTTCTATAGTGGCACTTTCACTGGGTGTGATAACCAAACCTCTAAGGCGTACTTGCCACTTGCTAAAATCGTTTGAAGCGGTTGTATCGTCTTGTGAATTTACAAACATACTAGATAAGGTACCTATTAGTAAAAAGATAATTAATTTTTTCATTTTGAATATAGTTTAAGTTACTAGTTGGCTAAATTAATTTGATAAAAAAAACCAACCTATGACATTTATCATAGGTTGGTTTTTTCGATAAAAAGATGAGCAAG
>JALRJA010000016.1 GCA_023255235.1 Flaviramulus sp. | reverse complement strand
CTAGGTATTTTGAAAACGCTAAACTTTTAAACAAAATATCTTATACAGAGGCTATTGAGTTGGCTTTTTACGGTGCAACAGTAATTCATCCTAAAACACTACAACCTTTGCAAGGAAAAGAAATTCCGTTATATGTAAAATCGTTTTTAAACCCAGAAGCAGCAGGAACAAAAATAGGTAAAAACACTAGCTTAGAACCTATGATGCCGTGTTTTATAGTAAAGAAAAATCAAATATTAATATCTATATCATCATTAGATTTTTCATATATAGTTGAAGAAAACATAAGTGACATTTTCAAGGTATTACACTACTATAAAATGAAAGTAAGCGTTATTCAAAATTCAGCTATTAGTTTTTCAGTTTGTATAGACGATATATATAACAATATAGAAGAATTAATACATCACCTAAAATCAAAATTTAAAGTTTTATACAACCAAAATGTCTCACTATATACTGTTCGGCATTATAATAATGCCGCTATAAAACAAATTGAAGAAGGAAAAACCGTTTTGTTAAAACAAATAACACAACAAACAGTTCAAGTAGTAACTAAATAAACAAATTAGTACATTTACAATCATGAAAAACAAACCCAATACAGGTTTGGTAACTGCCAAAGAAGTAACAAAAGCCATTCAACTAGATAAGTATGGCTTTATGGGTACTTTTGTTGGTTGGCTTTTAATGAAAGTTTTAAAGATTTCCACCCTAAATAAAATATATAATAGGCACAAACACCTAAGTGATTTAGATTTTTTGGATGCTATTTTAGACGATTTTAAAATAAAATTTGAAATACCCGAAGAAGATTTAAAACGCCTACCCAAAGAGGGAGCATATATTACCATATCAAATCACCCACTTGGAGGCATCGATGGTATTTTACTTTTAAAATTAATGCTTGAACAACGAAAGGATTTTAAAATAATTGCCAATTTTCTATTACACAGAATAAAGCCATTAGTCCCATTTATTATGCCTGTAAACCCGTTTGAAGACAGAAAAGATATAAAATCAAGTGTTGTAGGGTTTAAAAATGCTATTCTACATTTAAAAAATGGGCATCCATTAGGCATTTTTCCAGCAGGCGAAGTATCAACATATAGAGACGGCAAATTAGTTGTAGATAAACCTTGGGAAGAAGCCGCAATGAAACTAGTTAACAAAGCAGAAGTGCCTGTTGTACCGGTTTATTTTCATGCCAAAAACAGTAAACTCTTTTATCAACTTTCAAAAATTAACGACACCTTTAGAACCGCTAAATTACCATCAGAATTATTAACTCAAAAACGCCGTGTTATTAAGGTTAGAATAGGCAGACCCATTTCGGTTGAAGACCAAAAAGAACACACTACCCTTGAAGAGTTTTCAGAATTTTTAAGAAGAAAAACATATATGTTGTCTAATGCTTTTGAAGAAAAATCAAAAATACTTGACAATTTGCAATCTACACTCAAAACACCCAAAATACCAAAAACAATTGTTACGCCTGTACAAACAGAGTTAATGGAACAAGAAGTTGAAGCGCTTAGAAACGAGAATTCAAGACTATTAGAAAGCAAAAATTATGAAGTTTTTTTAGCCGAAGCCTCCAAAGACGGGCGTATTCCCAACGGCACACTTGTCAAGGAGACTGCGTACAATAACGTACCCACCGTGGAAGTCACAGATGAGGATCGTACACAGGCCACGGCCATGCGTGAGTACATCTCCCAACGTGTCAAAGATCGATTATACTTCGATTAATTTTAGGAGGGTTAAGGTAGTGTTAATTGACCGTTATATTAAACGGGTATGTTCCAAAATTGAATTTGGAGAACTCCTCCTGATTGTTCAGGGTAAAAAATATTTTTTTCAGGGCTCTCAACCTGGTCCCAAGGTCACCCTCACCATTCATAAATTAAGTATGTTATGGGATTTATATATTCGAGGATCGGTGGGGCTGGGAGAGGCTTACATGAAGAATAAATTTCAGGCAGATGATTTAAGTAAATTTTTAGAATTTGGAGCCTTAAATGAAAATGCCTTTGGAAAAGAAATGGACGGCTCGCTCTTGTATCGTATTCTTTCAACACCTTTTCGCTATCAAACCGCTAATTCGCTTCATCAAAGCAAGAAAAATATTCACGCTCATTATGATTTGGGCAATGATTTTTACCAACAATGGCTAACTGACGCAAACGCTCTGCATCCTGCCGATCAAGTATTTTTTGGAAGAAGGTAGGATCACGTTGCGCTGCACGCTGAAGAAGTGCTTGAGCAACGGGAAGGTTAATAACCGAGCGTCCAGTGGCA
>JALRJA010000011.1 GCA_023255235.1 Flaviramulus sp. | reverse complement strand
GTGGACTTACCTTTTGGAATGGTTTCTTTGTTAGGATATGGATGGGCAATTGAAGGAGAGCCATTTGGTGTGATTCGTGGAGACTATGCCTTACGTGATCAAGAAGGAAACTTTTTAATTAACCCCGAAACAGGAGAACTTCTCACAAGCGACGACATTGGAGCCGAAGATAAAATCATAGCAGACCCAACACCAGATTGGGCTATTACCAACATTAATACCATTAGATACAAAAACTTTTCTCTATCGGCACAGCTAGAATACATACACGGTGGCGAAAGTGAATCTGATTTAGTTGAAGACCTTCTAGAGAGAGGCGTAACTAGAGATACTGAAAATAGAGAAGGCGCTTTTATAATTAAAGGGGTGTATGCTGACCCAGCTACAGGTCTTCCATATTTAGATGAAAATGGAAACACCATTCCTAATACCACTCAAATAATAGGAAGCGAAGTGGCATTTAATAATTTCTATAATGCAAACGATAATTTTGTATTTGATACCTCTGTATTTAGAATTAGAGAAGTATCATTAGGTTATCTGCTTGATAAAAAACAATTTAAAGATTTACCGTTTCAGTCTTTAAACATAAGCCTTAGTGGTAGAAATCTATTTTATCATGCACCAGGATTTCCTAGACACACCAATATAGACCCTGAGTTAGATACTAGTGACGGTGTTACTAGAACACCAACCACCACCAGATATTCTTTATCACTAGTTTTTAAGTTTTAATTTTAAATATGCATCATTATGAAAAAAATAATATATAGTCTCCTTTTTATAACAGCTCTTAACTCGTGTGAGGTGTTCGATTTTAACCTACAAGAAGACCCCAATCAATTATCACCCAATTCAGCTAATGCCGACTTTGTATTAAATGAAATACAAATTCAATTTGCAGTTGTACTCTATGGCTTTGAAGATGCTTCAAAAAGTGTAATGCGTTACATTACCATGAACGAAACTTATGCAGATGCAACAAGCCCTGGCATATTAAATTCAGAATGGGCAGGCGTTTATAAAATTGCTGAAAACACTAAAATCATTGAAGGAATGGCTGACAAAAACCCAGACTTTAGATTTCACAAAGGGGTTGCTAATATATTAAAAAGCTATGCCATGGTAACCTTAACAGATTATTTAGGGGATATACCATATTCTCAAGCCAATAACCGATTAATACCAGCTCCAGAAGCAGATGATGACGAATCTATTTACAATAACCTTTTAGTTGCTATTGATACCGCTATTGAAGATATTGAAAATGGAGAAAAATTACCTCTTGACGATCTGTTTTTTGACGAAAACAACAGAGCGTCTTGGATTAAAGTAGCCAACTCCTTAAAACTAAAAATGCTTATCAATATGGGAGATACCCAAAGAGTTACTGCATTACTAAACCAAGATAATTTAATTGACGCTGCTAACTTTGATTTTACATTTAGATATTCAACAGCTGTTGAGCCAGATAGTAGACACCCTGAATTTAAAGACGCTTCTTATGGTACCGAAGACTTTTCTTCTTATATTGGAAACTACTTTATATGGCTACTAAAAGACTCTAAACCAGTTAGCGACCCAAGACTACGCTATTATATCTACAGGCAAATAGGTATTCATCCTCAAGATGATACAACTGGTAACTTTTTAAGATGTGAACAAGGTCCTGTTTTTGATTATTGTTATGTAGGTGATTTTTATTGGGGTAGAGACCATGGTGATAATAATAGCAGACCAGCCGATGGTTTTAAAAAAGCAACTTATGGTCTATATCCTATAGGCGGTGCTTTTGATGAAAATAACTTTATACCTGCTAACCATGAAAACCTTAACGATATGGGAGGTGCTGGTATATTACCCATTTTACTGTCTTCTTACATTCATTTTTTAAAGGCAGAAGCCATTTTATCTTTAGGGGTAACGGGAGACGCTTGGGCAAATGTAGAAGCAGGTATAAGAGCCTCTATGAACAAAGTAATTAACTTTAGGCCAAGTACAGCCAATTCTATGTTTGCTGCTAATCAAACTGATATTGATAACTATGTCAGCATAGTCTCCAATGAATTTAACGCTGCTTCAAATGAGCAAAGGTTAGATATTGTGCTAAGAGAATACTATTTAAGTAGTTTTGGTAATTCTATTGAGGCTTATAATGGTTATAGAAGAACAGGCTATCCGTCAAACTTACAAACACCAATTCAAAGTGAAAACGTGCCTTTTCCTAGAACATTTTCTATGCCAGAAGATGCCGTAAATAGAAACGCATCTATTAACCAAAGACCTATTACTACTCAAGTATTTTGGGATACTAACCCGTCAGGGTTTATTGATTAAAAAAAGGGTTTAATAAAATGTGTTTTAACGCCTTTTATGTTGCTCATAATGAAGTGTTTAATAGCAACAATATTTAAACATTAAAACAACAAAAATTTATACAGATGAAAA
>JALRJA010000344.1 GCA_023255235.1 Flaviramulus sp. | reverse complement strand
GTTGTTTTGGCTTCAATATAAGTTCGTGTAGCTGTAACATCAATACCACCAGCACACCCTACTCCTATTTCATCATCTTCTTCGGTATCTAAATTTAGTAAAATAGACCCTTTAAGCACATCGGCTTGTAAACCCTTTGCACCTGTCATACCAGTTTCTTCATCAATAGTAAATAACGCTTCAAGTGCCGGATGCGGAATATCGGTACTTTCTAAAATAGCCATTATTGCAGCAACTCCTAAGCCATTATCGGCTCCTAAAGTAGTTCCTTTAGCTCTTACCCAATCGCCATCAACACACATCGCTATAGGTTGGGTATTAAAATCAAAAACCGTATCGCTATTTTTTTGATGAACCATATCTAAATGCGACTGCAAAACAACTGTAGCTCTATCTTGCATACCCTTTGTTGCCGGCTTTTTTATAATAACATTACCTACATTATCTACACTAGTTTCTAAGTTAAGTGTGTTACCAAAATTTTTCATAAATGCAATAACGCGTTCTTCGTTTTTTGAAGCTCTTGGTACGGCATTCAAATCGGCAAATTTGTTCCAAAGTTGTAGTGGTTGTAAAAGTCTAATTTCTGAATTCATAACATATAGAATTGTGCTTTACAAAGGTAGCTATTCTTGATAAAGAATTATAAACATTTTCTTATTTTTGAATATGCTAAAACAAAAAAAAACCTGGCTCGCCCTATTGCTAATACCACAATACCTAGTGGTTACATTGCTAGCTAATTTTCCTGAGTTTATAGACCACTATTACAGCAATGGCTTTTACCAATTTATATCACAAATATTTAGATATACTTTAGGTTGGTTTCCCTTTTCTTTCGGTGATTTACTCTATGTTTTTACAATTATATATAGTATTAGATGGTTTTATAAAAATAAAAAAAGAATTAGAAAAGACACCAAAAACTGGGTTATAGACATACTAGCTAGTGCCTCTGTTTTTTACTTTGCTTTTCATCTATTTTGGGGATTAAATTATTACCGATTACCACTGCATGAAAATTTAAAATTAAATTCAGATTATACCACAGAGCAATTAATTTTTGTTACTGAAAAGCTTATTGAAAAATCTAACCAAGTTCATTTAAAAATAACTAAAAATGATACACTAAAAATCCAGATGCCCTATACAAAAAAAGCTCTTTTAAATTTGGCTCCTGCTGGTTTTGAAAATTTAAAAGAGCTTTTCCCTAATTTAGAATACCATCCAAAAAGCATTAAAAAATCATTATTTAGCTATCCTTTAACCTATATGGGATTTAGTGGCTATTTAAACCCCTTTACCAATGAAGCACATATAGACAACCTAATACCTAGTTATAAATTTCCAACAACAGCATCACATGAAATTGCACATCAATTAGGATATGCAGCAGAAAATGAAGCAAACTTTATTGGGTGTTTAGCTTCCATAAATCATAAAAATATTTATTTTAATTATGCGGGTTATACAGCAGCACTAAGGTTTTGTTTGAACGAAGTTTACAAAAGAAACCCCTGTTTATTTGAAGATATGATTGCTGATGTAAACCAAGGTATTTTAAAAAATTATAAAGAAGTTGAATTATTTTGGAATGTGCATCAAAACCCAATGGAACCCTTTTTTAAATTATTTTATAACAACTTTTTAAAAGCAAACAAACAAACCAAAGGCATAGAAAGTTACAGCTACGTAGTAGCCTTGTTAACCAACTATTTTGACGAAAAAGGGTTATAATAAGTTAAATATGACTAACAATTATATAAATAT
>JALRJA010000341.1 GCA_023255235.1 Flaviramulus sp. | reverse complement strand
AAAAGATAATCCGTTAGACCTTATTGAATCTCCTAAAATAGGCAGAAAATTGCCAGATACACTTTCTGAAGATGAAATTGACCAACTTATTAATGCCATAGATTTAAGTAAACAAGAAGGCGAGCGAAATAGAGCTATGCTTGAAACTCTTTATGGTTGCGGATTGAGAGTTAGCGAATTAATAAACCTAAATATTTCTGATTTGTTTTTTGATGAAGGCTTTATTAAAGTAACTGGTAAAGGTGATAAACAACGCTTTGTGCCTATTTTAAAAAGTACTCAAAAATTTATAACTATTTATAAGAATCAAGTTAGGGCACATAGTAATATTCAGCCAAACTATGAAGATACTTTGTTTTTAAACAGAAGAGGTAAACAGCTCACACGAGCCATGATTTTCACTATAATCAGGCAACTTTCAGAAAAAATAGGCTTAAAAAAAACCATATCGCCACATACTTTTAGACACTCGTTTGCTACACATTTATTACAAAACAACGCCGATTTGCGTTCTATTCAAATGATGTTAGGTCATGAAAGTATTACAACTACAGAAATATATGTGCATTTAGATAAAAGCCACTTGTCTAAAATTATTGAAAAATACCACCCAAGAAAATAGTGTTATTGTATATTAATAAACACGTTTAAAACACTGTTTTATTTAGCTATATTAACGGCTCTGGTTTCTCTAATTACGGTTACCTTAACTTGCCCAGGGTATGTCATATCTGTTTGTACTTTTTGAGAAATACTAAATGATAAATCGGCTGCTTTTTGGTCGTCAACCTTTTCGCTTTCAACAATAACTCTAAGTTCTCTACCTGCTTGAATAGCATATGCTTTTTTAACGCCTTTAAAACCAAAGGCTATATCTTCTAGGTCTTTTAAACGTTGAATATAACTATCTAAAACCTGACGGCGAGCACCTGGTCTTGCACCAGATATAGCATCACAAACCTGAATAATTGGAGCTAGCAGCGATTTCATTTCTATTTCATCATGGTGAGCACCTATGGCATTGCAAACCTCGTCTTTTTCGCCATATTTTTCTGCCCATTGCATACCAAGTATAGCATGTGGTGTTTCCATATCGGCTTCGGCATCTGGCACTTTTCCTATATCATGTAGTAATCCAGCACGTTTGGCAAGTTTGGGATTTAATCCTAATTCGGCTGCCATAACGCCACATAACTTGGCTACTTCGCGTGAGTGTTGTAATAAATTTTGCCCGTATGAAGAACGGTACTTCATCCTGCCTACCATTTTTATGAGTTCTGGATGTAAATTATGTATTCCTAAATCTATTACTGTTCGCTTGCCAACTTCAATAATTTCTTGCTCTATTTGCTTTTGTGTTTTTTGAACTATTTCTTCTATTCTTGCCGGATGAATTCTTCCGTCTGAAACTAATTTATGTAATGATAAGCGTGCTATTTCTCTTCTTACAGAATCAAAACAAGATAAAATAATGGCTTCTGGTGTATCATCAACAATTATTTCAACTCCTGTTGCCGCTTCTATGGCACGTATGTTTCTTCCTTCACGACCAATAATTCGCCCTTTTACATCATCAGATTCAATATTAAAAAC
>JALRJA010000281.1 GCA_023255235.1 Flaviramulus sp. | reverse complement strand
ACTCGGCCACCTCTCTCTATTTATGTGCTAAATTACGGGGGTTCAAATAACAAAAAAAACTTTGAACACTAAAATTTTAAAAGTTAATTTTAAGTAATTTCTCCTCGCAAAGATTTTTCAAACATAGTTTTAAATACTTTTTGAGGGGTGTTTTTTCCTAATAAGTACATAAGTTTGCCTATTGCCGCTTCGGTTGTTATATCTTTTCCTGAGATAACACCTATTTTTTTTAGCTCTGAACTGGTTTCATAATGTCCCATTATCACACTTCCGCCAGAACATTGTGTTACATTAATTATATGTATTCCGTTAGATATTTTTTCTTTCAACATTTTAATAAACCATTTTTGGGTTGTACAATTACCAGCTCCGTAGGTTTCAATAATAAGTGCTTTTAAGTTATTAATATTAAAAACGCTTTCAAAAACTGCTTTTGTTATTCCTGGAAATAGTTTAATAAGTGCTATGTTTTTATCTAATTTTTTGTGAACAATCAATTTTTTTCTAATGTTGGGCTTAAACAAATACTCATTGTTTATTTTTAAATGAACCCCCGATTCTGCTAAATCTGGATAATTTAATGATGCAAAAGCTTGAAAGTGTTCTGCATTTATTTTTGTAGTTCTATTAGCTCTATATAATTTGTATTCAAAATATAAGCATACTTCTTTAACAATGGGTTCGCCTTTAACTTGCATTGAAGCTACTTGTATAGAAGTAATTAAGTTCTCTTTGGCATCTGTTCGCAAATCACCAATGGGTAATTGAGAACCTGTAAACACAACTGGTTTTGCTAGGTTTTCTAACATAAAACTTAATGCCGAAGCGGTGTAACTCATTGTATCGCTGCCATGAAGCACAACAAAACCATCAAATGTATTATAATTAGTTTCTATAATTTCGGCTATTTGAACCCAATTTTCAGGATTCATGTTACTAGAATCAATAGGCTTTTTAAACGATATGGTTTGTATTGTACAGTCTAAAAGTTGTAATTCGGGTATTTTTTCTAAAAGTGTATCAAAATTAAACGTACGTAACACACCTGTTTTAGGGTCTTTTACCATACCTATGGTTCCGCCGGTGTAAATAAGTAATATGTTTGGATTAGCCATTTTGGTTCTCAGTTTACATGCCAAATACTTCTTTCGAATTTTGAGTTGTAATACGCGCAATTTCTTCTAAAGATACATTATATAATTCTGATAATTTTTCTAACACCTTTAAAATATATACACTTTCGTTTCTCTTACCTCGATAAGGAACTGGCGCTAGGTAAGGAGCGTCTGTTTCTAAAACAATATGTTTTAAATCTATTTGATTTAAGAAGGTATCAATTTTTCCGTTTTTAAAGGTAGCAACGCCTCCAATACCTAACTTCATGTTATATGAAATAGCTTTGTGTGCTTGCTCTAAAGTGCCTGTAAAGCAATGAAAAATACCAAAGAGATTATCATCTTTCTCTGTTTCTAAAACATCAAAAATGTCATTAAACGCATCTCTGCAATGAATTACAATAGGTAATTTATACTGTTTGGCAAGTTGAATTTGATGCTTAAATGCTTTTTTTTGAATTTGTAAGGTTGAGGTTTCCCAATACAAATCTATACCTATTTCACCTACTGCACAAAATTGTCGTGAAGCAAGCAAGGTTTCAACATGCTTTATTTCATCATTATAATTAGCTTCTTTTACATGGGTTGGGTGTAAACCCATCATTAAAAAAACATGTTCAGGATATGTTTTTTCTAGCTTAAACATGGCTTGAGTATAAGAAGAATCAATAGCTGGGATAAAAAATCTGGAAATACCATGAGCAATAGCTTTGTCTATTATGTTATTTCTATCTGCATCAAAAGCTTCGCTATATAAATGTGTATGCGTGTCTGTAATTATCATGCTGTAAAAATAATTGTTTTTACATGATTATATTTGTTTAAAATTAATTTGATTACATGTTACAAGAATTTCTTTTAAAAAAAGGCTATACTAAAATAAAGTTACATCTAACTAAAACAAATCATTTTGAAATTAAGGCAACTATTAATGGAAAAAAGGGATTGTTTATTTTAGATACTGGTGCTTCTAGTTCTTGTGTTGGGTTTGAGGCTATAGAGCGTTTTGAACTAAATGCTGAAGATTCAAAAATTAAAGCTGCTGGAGCAGGAGCTATTGATATGGATACAAAAACCTCTAAAGAAAACAAGATTAAAATAGGAAAGTGGTCACATAATAAAGCTATACTGGTTTTGTTTAATCTTACCCATGTGAATACGGCACTAGTGAATCATAATTCTAAACCCGTTGATGGTATTATTGGTGCCGATATTTTAAAAAAAGGCAAGGCTATAATAGATTATGAAAAGAAATATTTGTATTTAAAACTTTAGCCTTCTAATTTAGCTCTTTAAAAATAAAACCTCTTTTTTTTAAAATTTGCTTATATGATTTGTATGCGTTTTCAGAAAAGTTATTATAGTTCTAAGGCTTTCTTAACATCGTTGTTCATTAATATATCAATAGGGTTTTCTAAAGCTTCTTTAACAGCTACTAAAAACCCAACGCTTTCTTTACCATCAATAATTCTATGGTCATAAGATAATGCGACATACATAATAGGGCGAATTTCTACCTTACCGGCAACCGCTACAGGACGTTCTACAATATTGTGCATACCTAAAATACCACTTTGTGGCGGATTAATTATGGGTGTAGATAACATGCTACCAAATACGCCTCCATTAGAAATAGTAAATGTTCCGCCTGTCATTTCATCAACTGTAATTTGCCCATCACGAGCACGTATTGCTAAGCGTTTTACTTCGGCTTCAACACCTCTAAAAGTTAAGTTTTCGGCATTGCGTATAACAGGAACCATAAGACCTTTTGGTCCAGAAACCGCTACGCTAATATCGCAAAAATCAAAAGAAATCATTTCCTTACCATCAATCATTGAGTTAACAGCTGGATACATTTTTAAGGCTCTAACAACTGCTAAAGTGAAGAAACTCATGAATCCTAAACCAACATCGTGTTTGGTTTTAAAAGCTTCTTTGTAGGTGTTGCGTAAACTAAAAATGGGCGACATGTCAACTTCATTAAATGTTGTTAACATTGCTGTTGTATTTTTAGCTTCTACTAAGCGTTCTGCTACTTTTCTGCGAAGCATAGACATTTTACTTCTTGAAGAGCTACGATTACCACCAGCTGAAGAGCCCATTGACGGCACTGCTTTTATGGCATCTTCTTTTGTGATTCTGCCATCTTTACCTGTACCAGAAACCAAACTAGCTTCTATATGTTTTTCATCTAAAATCTTTTTTGCTGCAGGGCTTGGTGAGCCAGTTGCATAGGTTTTTGTATCTGCTTCTGTAGGTTTTGATGTTTGTTCTTTGGTAACTTCTGCTTTGTTTTCTGTTTTTGGGGTATTGGTTCCTTCTGGTTTTTGGGCATCAGTATCAATTAAACACACAACAGCACCAACAGCTACGGCATCGCCTTCTTCTGCTTTAAGTGTAATAGTTCCGCTTGCTTCAGCAGGTAATTCAAGGGTTGCTTTATCGCTATCAACCTCTGCAATGGCTTGGTCTTTTTCAACATAATCTCCATCTTCAACTAACCATGTTGCTATTTCAACTTCGGTTATAGACTCGCCAGGCGATGGCACTTTCATTTCTAAAATCATTATTTATAATTTTAATAGTGTTTATTTTTTTGTTATTCTATATCAAAAACAGCGTTTATAACGCGCTGTTGTCTTATTTTATCTCGTGTGCTAGAGCCTGGTGCTGGTACAGAATTATAGGGTCTAGATATAACTTCTAATTTAACTAAATCCATACGCTGTAGCAGGTGGCTCCAAGCACCCATGTTTTTAGGTTCTTCTTGAGTCCATATATATTTTTCAACGTTTGGATACCTGTTAATTACCTCTTGTATTTTTTGAAGGTGTAACGGAAATAACTGTTCTATTCTTACCAAAGCTACGTCTTGGTTATTTAGCTCTTCTCGTTGTGCTAACAAATCATAATAGAATTTACCCGTACAAAAAACTAGCTTTTTCACTTTTTCTGTTTCGATGGAATCATCTATAACTTCTTCAAATTTACCTGCTGCCAATTCATTTATTGATGATACTGCTTTGGGATGTCTTAACAAGCTTTTAGGTGTGAAAACTATTACTGGTTTTCTAAAGTCGCGTTTCATTTGACGACGTAATAAATGAAAGAAATTTGCAGGTGTGGTGCAATTTGCAACAATCATATTATCGTTACCGCATAGCTGTAAATAGCGTTCTATTCTAGCTGAAGAATGCTCAGACCCTTGCCCTTCATACCCATGAGGTAATAACACAACAATACCGTTTTGCGACTTCCATTTGTCTTCGGCTGCAGATAGGTATTGATCAAAAATAATTTGAGCACCGTTACTAAAATCACCAAATTGTGCTTCCCAAATGGTTAATGTATTGGGGTTTGCCATGGCATAACCGTAATCAAATCCTAGCACGCCATATTCAGATAAAAAGGAATTATAAATAGCCATTTCACCTTTATTCATGGGGTTTGTGTTTAACAGGTTGATGCGTTCTTCAGATTTTTCATCTCTTAAAATAGCATGACGGTGACTAAATGTGCCTCGCTCTACATCTTGCCCTGAAATACGTACATTAAACCCTTCTTCCATTAAACTTCCATAAGCGAGTGTTTCTGCCATACCCCAATCTAGCGTATCGGTTTCAAAAACCATTTTTGAACGTCCTTCTAAAATACGTTCCGCTTTACGTAAAAACTTGACATCTTTAGGAACTGTTGAAACTACTTTTGATATTTCTTCCAATTTGTTTTTTGGATAGCTTGTTTCAACATATTCAAGCATGGCTTCAATGCCCTTTCTGTTAAAGCCTTGCCAACGTTCTTGCATAAACCCTCTAACTTTAGAAGCTGCCACATTTCTAGATTTTTCGTATTCGCTTTCTAAAGTGTTTTTAAAATTGGTAATAATTTTATCAAGGTAAGCTTGGTCTATCGTGTTTTCAGCTAATAGCTTATCTGAATAAATTTTAAATGGGTTTTCGTGTTTGGCTATTTCTTTATACAGTTTGGGTTGCGTAAAACGTGGTTCGTCGCCTTCATTATGACCATATTTTCTATAGCCTAATAAATCTATATAAACGTCTTTTTTATAACGCATTCTGTACTCTAATGCCATTTCTACAGCGTGAACAACTGCTTCTGCATCATCGGCATTTACATGTAAAACTGGTGATAGGGTTACTTTGGCTACATCTGTACAATAAGTGCTTGAACGTGCATCTAAATAATTGGTTGTAAATCCTATTTGGTTGTTTACAACAATATGAATTGTGCCACCTGTTTTGTATCCGTTTAATTGACTCATTTGTGCTACTTCATATACCACGCCTTGCCCTGCTATGGCGGCGTCTCCATGAACAATAATGGGTATAATTTTTGAATTATCGCCATTGTAATCACTATCAATTTTTGCCCTTGTAATACCTTCTGCAACGGGTGCTACTGTTTCTAAATGTGATGGGTTTGGCACCAAATTCATCTTAATATTTTTCCCGTTTTGATACGTTTTATCTAATGTTAACCCTAAGTGGTATTTAACATCACCATCAATATTTTCGTCTTCAAAATCTTTACCATCAAACTCGCTAAAAAGTTCGTTCATTGGTTTTCTAAAAATATTAACCAGTGTGCTTAATCTTCCGCGATGAGCCATTCCTAAGACACATTCTTTTACGCCATATTTTTCTACAGCATAAAACAGAACATTACTTATAGCTGGAATTAACGATTCTCCTCC
>JALRJA010000279.1 GCA_023255235.1 Flaviramulus sp. | reverse complement strand
AGGTGTAGAAGAAAACGGTGCGGTACAATTTACTATAAAAGCCGATGTTAAAATTGATGCCAATACCAATATAAGAGCAGGCTATAGTGCCAATGCCGAAATAGATATTGAAGCTAAAGATAGTGTTCTAGCAATACGGGAAGCCTTACTTCAATACAATAGAATAACCGAAAAACCCTTTGTTGAAATATTAGAAGATAAAAATAAATACAGAAAGGAAAACGTAACCCTAGGATTATCTGATGGTATTAATGTAGAAATTACCGAAGGAGTGAAAAAAGGTGATAAAATTAAAGTTTGGAACAAAGCATCAAAAGACAATGAAGATGAAGAAAATAACTAACATATTGGCAAGCATTGCACCTAGTTTACTAAACCTTGTAGGTATAAAAAAAACAACCTTTTTAGCCTGTTTGGTATTGAGTATAGCTCTCAATGCACAACAAAAAAAATGGACGTTACAGGAGTGTGTAAACTATGCTTTAGAGAATAATATCTCTATAAAACAATCAGAATTAGATGTTGAACTTGCCGAAATAAACAAAAAAGATGCTATTGGTAATTTTATACCTTCTATTAATATATCTAGCAATCACTCTTGGAATATTGGATTAAACCAAAATATTACAACAGGATTATTAGAAAATCTTACCACACAATTTACCTCTTTTGGTTTAAATTCTAATGTAGATATATACAATGGTTTAAGAAATGTAAATTCTTTACACCGTTCAAATTTAGCTATTTTGGCAAATCAATATCAATTAGATAGAATGAAAGATGACACCTCTTTAGCTATTGCAAATGCCTACTTACAAATTCTTTTTAATAGAGAACAATTTAAAGTGTTAAATGGTCAAAATAAATTAACAAAAGACAACTTACAACAAACCAAAGCGTTAATTGATGCTGGTGTAATTCCGCAAGGCGATATTTTAGAATTACAAGCTACCGATGCAGGTCAAGAACAACAACTAATCTCTGCTCAAAACAATCTCTTTCTATCTAAGCTTAATTTGGCACAATTGTTACAGTTAAAAGACTATCAAAATTTTGATGTTGAAACAATTTCATACGATTTAATTTCAGAAGATATTTTAGAACAAAACCCATCTGTTATTGCAGAAAAGGCTAAAGAAGAACTTAATAATATTAAAATTGCTCAAGCAAATATGGAACTAGCAGAATATGACGTAAAACTAGCCAAAGGAGCATTGTTACCCAGACTTTCAGGGTTTTATAGTTATAGCACTAGAGCATCATATAGTGACCAAATATCGGGTTTTGAATTAGATACAAACAATCCTACTAATGTAATAGGTAGAGTTGAAGGTACAGGTCAAAATGTAATTACCCCTAACCGTAGACCAATTATTGGCGGTCCAGATGCATTGTTTGACCAATTTTCACAAAACGATGGGCACAATTTTGGTTTACAACTAAACATTCCTGTTTTAAACGGATTTGCATCAAAAAATAATGTAAGTAAAAATAAAGTAAGTTTAGAGCGGTCTAAGTTTCAATTAGAACAAGCCAACCTCGATTTAGAAGCATCAGTATATCAAGCATATAATGATGCTAAAAATGCTAAACAAGCTTTTGAAGCAGCAACCAAAACAGCAAATGCTAGAGAACAAGCTTTTAACTATATCAATGAACGCTATAACCTAGGTGTTGTAAATTCTTTTGATTTTAATCAATCAAAAATTCAGTTTGAAAATGCACAAACAAATGTTGTACAAGCCAAATATGATTACTTATTTAGATTAAAAATATTAGAATTCTATTTTGGTATTCCAATAACACAAAATTAATTTTGAATTACATCCTTAACATAGAAACCGCAACCACTAATTGTTCGGTATCACTTTCCAGAAATGGCAAAACCATTGCTTTAAAAGAAGATAATGATAAAAACTATTCACATGCCGAAAGGCTACATGTATATATAGACGATGTATTAAAAGAGGCAAAAGTTTCTAAAAACCAATTAAGTGCTATTGCCGTTAGTAAAGGTCCGGGGTCATATACTGGGTTGCGTATTGGTGTTTCTACTGCAAAAGGATTGTGTTTTGCATTAGGTATTCCGTTAATTTCAATTTCTACTTTAGAATCTTTATCGCATTGTGTAAATGAAGATAATGGTGTTATTGTTTCTATGCTAGATGCCAGACGCATGGAAGTATATTCGGCTGTTTATGAAACCAATCATAATAAAATAAGAGAAACCCAAGCACAAGTTTTAAATGAATCTTCTTTTTCTGAATATTTAAATAATGCTAAAGTATATTTTATTGGTAATGGTGTTGAAAAAACAAAAACACTAATTAAACACCCCAATGCCATTTTTATTGATAACAAATTACCATCGGCAAAGCAAATGAGCATGTTAGCTTATAATAAATTCAACAACAACAACTTTGAAGATGTTGCCTATTTTGAACCGTTTTACTTAAAAGATTTTGTGGCGTTAAAACCTCAAGTTTAAAGTAAAGCATGAAAAAAAGATGGTTTATATATCTCATTGATACTATGAAACTTATTTTTTCATAAAGTCTATGGCGTCTTTTACCTTGTTAACAGGAAGCTTACATGCTTTGTTTACACAAACATAAATCAAGGTTTTTTTAGAATGAAATCTATTTTTTAAAAGCGGCAGGTTGTTTTCTAAAATGCTTCCGGCGATAAGCTTATTAGGAATATAAAGTTCATTTAATTTTATTAATTTTTGTTTGGCATTTTTTCCAACTATAACCACTTGATAATATGGGTTGGTATAATGTAACATTAAATCATACCAATTTGAAAAACCAGAAGGGTATTGTTGCATTTCGGGCTTCATATTATTAAGCATAGTAAGTGCTATATTACCAAAATGTTGGTTATCAAAATAATACGATAATTTAAATAGGTTTTTCGCCATTATAGAATTACTAGCAGGAACTACATTGTCTCTATATTCTATGCTTCTAGAAAGCAAAGCTGTATCTTCATTTGATGTAAAAAAGAACATATTACTACTATCATCAAAAAAACGATCTAAAACATAGTTAGTTAAATCTCTTGATGTCGTTAGCCATTTTTCAACTAAAGGAGCTCCACCAATTTTCATTTTTACTGTTGTAAAACCTTGATCGATATAACTTTTCATTTCATCTTGAAGCATGGTAATATCTTTTCCTGGATAATAATAACCACCTTTTGCCCACTTTGTAGGCAATTATATCTTTGTCCCTAATCATTTGGCGTAACGTCGCTTCCTTAATTTTCAAACGTTGTGCGGATTCACGAACGGTAAATAGTTTTTCATAATCCATAATTATTATTTTTTTTGACAAATATACACACGTTTTTTATTTTTATGTT
>JALRJA010000207.1 GCA_023255235.1 Flaviramulus sp. | reverse complement strand
GTTGGTTTTGTTATAGCAATTTACATAAAATCAAGAAAAATGCAATTACTACCATATCAATCAACGGGTATAAATAGTTTGCTGCTTATGGTGTTTTTTCAATTTTTATTGGGTGTTTTAACCATTGTTTGGCAAGTTCCGGTATGGTTGGGTGTTATCCATCAAGTGGGTGCTTTTTTTCTATTAAGTTTTATGATTTTTACACTACACCGCTTTACAAAATAATTAAAAAAATGTAACTTTGTAATCTATTTTTTTTGCTGATGATTTACAGATTTAGAGTAATTTTAGATAACGATACTGATGAAGCTGTTTTTCGCGATTTAGAAATTCGTGAAACCGATACGCTTGAAGACTTACACAACATTATCATTCAAGCCTTTGGTTTTGATGGTACTGAAATGGCATCGTTTTACTTGAGTAATGATACTTGGGAACAAGGTGAAGAAATTTCATTATTTGATTTAACCGAAAATGCATCAGCCAGATTAATGAATGAAACTACTATTAATGATGTCGTGTATGAATTACAGCCTAAACTCATATATATTTATGATTTTTTAAGTATGTGGACGTTTTATGTAGAACTTGCTGAAATTGTTGATGAAACCAAAGGACATGATTACCCAAACCTTATGTTTGCTCAAGGGCAAGTGCCAGATAATGCACCTGATAAATTATTTGAAACCAGCAACGAATTTAATGACGACCTTGATGTAAATGATTATGAAGACCTAGATTTTGATGAACACTGGAACTAATAAATATTATAAGTTCTCTAAACTCACATTTTCATAATTTCGTATTAAAAATTCTAAAGAAAATTTTAAAATCTCACCCATATTATTACAGTTTTTAAAATTTACATCTTGTGTATATTCAAAAATGGTCATCTTTAATAAATCTATATTTTCTTCTTTAGAGATTGAATCTTCAAGCATACAAGCCAATAACTCATTAATTCTGTCTTGAAAACTTTTTAGGCGTTTTACTAAAATAGAACGCTCTTCGGTTTTATATTGATTTATAGAGAGTTTCTGCATGCTTTTAGAAACCAATTCAACCATTTTTAGGTTTTCTTTAAAAAATTGTGGTCTGTAAATATTAAACTTCCCTTCATAAGATTGCTGGTCAAAATCAATAGCTCTTATTTTATAAACTACATTATCAAAATCATGTGTTGGTACAATAACATAATTATAAGAACGCATATCGCCTAAAAGCCTAATCATGCAGCGTTCGTTAAACTTAACAAACTCTTTTGCTATTTGTGATTTTTCATACTTGCTACATTTATCTAAAAAATTGTTTATAAACTCATCACCGGGTATTCCAGAAATATGCTCTTCTATTAAGGTGTTTTTATATACCAAAAAATTTAAGTTGTAGGGCGACAACATGTGTTCAAGCTCTAAACCATAAACCCTAGAAGCATCAGCCGTTTTGATATAAAAATAGGTGTAATTATCATTTAAAATATTTCTAATTTTTATTCTAAATGGTTTTGAGTTTCCAAATGTACAATAATCTATAGCATCAACATTTAAAAAGGGAATGGTGTTTTCATTTCCATCAGAATGTAAAATGGTATATACTTTTTTTAGCGATAAATCTATTTCTTCACGCTCAAAATCATCATAAAATACGCGTACCCAAAGTGTGTCGTTATCATCTTTATCATATACCACTACCGAGCCTTGAAAACGCAATAAATCATCATAAAAAATAGGAATTTTTATATCTCTATTATACTCTGTTAAGTAAGTATGTAACTTAGCTGTAATAGGAAACGATGGCTTTTTTTTTGATATTTTTAAATCTTGCATATATTGAAAACTTATTTCAAATTTAAAGCTTTTATCTTTATTTTGTAACAAAATACCAGCACATTCGTCATACTAGCAAAGGTAAAT
>JALRJA010000007.1 GCA_023255235.1 Flaviramulus sp. | reverse complement strand
ATGAGCCCGACGAGCTACCTACTGCTCTATCCCGCGATTTTGAATTGCAAATATACAAACATTAATATGGTTCATACAAGCGAAAACATAAATAAATTTAAAATGAAAATTCTTACTTAAGTTTTAATTTTATAATTATTTGCTTACCTACTTTGGTTTAATCGCTAAAAAAAAATAGTTTAAAAACAGGTGTTAGTATTTTTTAACCTTAGCTTATTTATAAAAATGGTTAACCAAGCCACCCATCTCTATCTAAACTTCTGTATTGAATAGCTTCACTTATATGCATGGTGTTAATAGATTCTGTGCCTTCTAAATCGGCAATTGTTCTGGCTACTTTTAAAATTCTATCATAGGCTCTTGCAGATAAATTTAAGCGTTCCATAGCAGTTTTAATCAAGTTTTTTGAACTAGCATCTAAAAGACAATACTGTCTAATTTGTTTGGTATTCATTTGGGCATTATAATGTACAGAACTGCTGTTTATAAAACGGGTGGTTTGAATGTTTCTAGCATTGGTGACTCGTTTTCTTATTTCTACCGATGTTTCTGCTTTTCTAAGGTCACTTAGTTTATCAAAAGGTACTGGTGTAACTTCAATATGAATATCAATTCTATCTAATAAAGGGCCTGATATTTTACTTAAATAACGTTGCATTTCAGCAGGGCTAGATATTACAGGAGCATTGGGGTCGTTAAAGTAACCGCCAGGACTTGGGTTCATACTCGCCACCAACATAAACGACGAGGGGTAGGTAACGGTAAATTTAGCTCGCGAAATAGTAACTTCTCTATCTTCTAGAGGTTGTCTTAACACTTCTAATACGCCTCGTTTAAATTCGGGCAATTCATCTAAAAATAGCACGCCGTTATGTGCTAATGAAATTTCTCCTGGCTGAGGAAACGTTCCGCCTCCAACAAGGGCAACGTCGCTAATGGTATGATGCGGATTTCTAAAAGGACGTTGAGCCATTATACCAGTATCTTTTACTTTACCAACTACAGAATGTATTTTTGTGGTTTCTAGAGCTTCATGCAAGGTCATAGGTGGTAAAATGCTTGGTAATCGTTTGGCTAGCATGGTTTTTCCTGCTCCTGGCGGACCAATTAATATGATGTTATGCCCACCTGCCGCTGCAATTTCCATGCAACGTTTTATGCCTTCCTGTCCTTTTACATCACTAAAATCAAACTCTGGAAAGTCTAGGTTTTTTTCAAACTCTTTTTGAGTATCAATAATGGTTTGTTCTAAAACCGCTCCGTTGTTAAAATAATTAATAACTTGTTTTATGGTTTCTACGCCATACACTTCTAAGTCATTTACAATTGCGGCTTCTTTTGCGTTTTGAGAAGGTAAAATAAACCCTTTAAAACCTTCCTCTTTAGCTTTTACAGCAATTGGCAATGCCCCTTTTATGGGTTGTAAACTTCCATCTAATGAAAGTTCACCCATGATAAGGTATTTGTTTAAATCTGGTGTTTTAATTTGGTTTGATGCTGATAGTATTCCTATTGCCAAAGTAAGATCATAGGCGCTTCCTTCTTTTCGCAAATCTGCAGGTGCCATGTTAATGGTTATTTTTTTTCCAGGTATTTTATATCCATTATTCTGTAATGCAGCTGCTATTCTATAATTACTTTCTTTAATAGCATTATCAGGTAGTCCTACCAAATGGTAGCCTATACCTTTATCAACATTTACCTCAACTGTAATGGTTGTTGCTTCTACTCCAAAAACAGCACTCCCAAAAACTTTTTTAAGCATTCAAATTTCTTTTTCCTAAAGTTAACTATATTAGGTGTATTTGCAAAATAACTAAATGGATAAAAAACAGTTTGGTTGAGAGATAAATTTGTTTAGATGAAATTAATAGTAATTAAGTATGAATAACTCTTCAAAAAAAAGTTTATAATACCAATTAACAAGGATTTGACTGGTTTATAAGGATAAGGTAGTGTAAATAAGAAAAAAAAGAGCAAAATTAAAACTAATTTTGCTCTATAATAATTTGCTACTCTTAAAACTCTCTCTCTCTCTAAAAGTAATTGTGATACAAATATGGGTATTATATCTTCTGTTTTTTTTTAAATTCGATAATTGGCTATTTAGTGAAGTTGATTGTATCATTAAATATGTTAATTGGTAGTTAGCATATTAAAACAGGTATGATTTTTTTTGCTTCTTTTAAAATCTACAAGCATCTGTTTTTATAAGCAGGTTAGTATTTTACTTTCATAAAACCTAAATTCAAAAATTAATTTTTCGGTTTAACAACCCTTTATTAGCAAAAATATAGCCTTACTGGTTATTTTAATTTTTAAAACTTAGTTAACCAACGGCACTAAAACTAAGTAGTATTTAATCTTTTTAAAAAACACTAAAAATTACACCCACATAATTTTATCAAACTTAAAAAAATGTTGTGCTAAATATTAAAAATATGTGTCAAATCTTGTAAAAAA
>JALRJA010000307.1 GCA_023255235.1 Flaviramulus sp. | reverse complement strand
ATTGTAAAGCTATTAAGCGCCACAAACCATTAAATGTTATGCTCAAAATAAACCAGCTTCACAAATCATATCCCATAGGAGATTCAAGTTTACATGTTTTAAAAGGAATAGATCTCACTGTAGAACAAGGTGAAATGGTTGCCATTATGGGGTCTTCTGGTTCAGGAAAATCAACTTTATTAAATATAATAGGTATGCTAGATGAAGCCGATTCTGGAGATTATATACTAGATGGCTTATCTATTAAAAACCTGACCGAAAAAAAAGCCGCTGTTTACCGAAATAAGTTTTTAGGATTCATATTTCAATCATTTAACCTAATTAACTACAAAAATGCACTCGAAAATGTAGCCTTACCATTATACTATCAAGGAATGAAACGCAAACAACGCCAAGAATTGGCTATGTTTCATCTTGAAAAAGTAGGTTTAACAGATTGGGCAAAACACTTACCAAAAGAACTATCGGGTGGTCAAAACCAGCGTGTTGCCATAGCTAGAGCCTTAGCAGCAAACCCCAAACTATTACTAGCCGATGAACCAACAGGCGCTCTAGATTCTACAACGTCTTATGAAATAATGGCGTTTATTCAGCAGTTAAATGATGAAGGAAAAACTATTTTAATGGTAACCCATGAAGAAGACATTGCCAATATGTGCAAACGCATTGTGAGATTGCGAGACGGTATCATTATGGAAGACAAAAAAATTAAACAAGTAAGAGTTCAACAACATGTTTGATATAGACCTTTGGCGAGAAATATTTCAAAGCATTAACATGAATAGAACCAGAAGCCTACTATCTGGTTTTACAGTAGCATTTGCTATACTCTTATTTGCTATTTTATTTGGTATTGCCAATGGTTTACAAAACACCTTTGCCGAGGCTTTTGTAGATGATGCTAACAATGCCATTTTTATTTACTCTGGTACTACCACAAAACCACACAAAGGCTTACAAGCAGGAAGACGCATTCAATTTAAAAATGAAGATTTTAATTATATAAAAGATGATTTTGGCAATAAAATTGAGTTCATTACAGCACGCATTTACAAAAATGTTCAAGCCTCTTTTAAAAATGAACAAAACACCTATGATTTAAGAGCTGTTCACCCAGACCATCAATTTTTAGAAAAAACTAACATAACACAAGGGCGTTATATAAATCAAAACGATTTACAAAACAGAACAAAAGTTGTTGTAATAGGACGATTAGTAGAAGAAGACCTGTTTTTAAAAACAACAGCCATAGGTAAATATTTAAACCTTAATGGTATTCAATATAAAGTTATTGGTATTTTTTCTGATGATGGCGGTGATAATGAAGAACGAAAAATTTATATGCCAGTCACTACTGCACAACACCTATATGGTAATAATGATTATATAGACCAAATAAACTTAACTTACAACCCCAACATGAATTACGATCAAGCCTTTGCTTTTAGTGACCAACTAACAACAAAGCTCAAAGACCGTTTTTCTGTAGCTAGTAGCGACCAAAGAGCCGTTAGAGTTAGAAACATGGCTGAAGGCACCAAACAAGTTGATATCATGACAACTAGTTTAACATTTATTATTTTAATTATAGGCTTTGGCACTCTAATAGCAGGTATAGTTGGCATTAGTAATATCATGATTTTTATTGTAAAAGAACGCACCAAAGAAATAGGCATACGCAAAGCTTTAGGAGCATCACCAAAATCTATAGTATCTATTATTTTGATAGAATCTATTTTAATAACAACCATTGCAGGTTATGTAGGCTTACTCTTGGGAGTTGGCGTTTTAGAATTAGTAGGGCCAAGCCTAGAAACCTATTTTATAAAAGACCCTGGTGTTAGCAATAGTCTTGTAGTAGGAGCTACAATTACATTAATAATTGCAGGAGCTATTGCCGGCTATTTACCAGCCAAAAAAGCGTCGCAAATTAAACCCATTGTTGCTTTAAGAAACGATTAAACTATGTTTAGATTTTTATTTGATAGAGATACATGGCAAGAAGTTTTTGATAGCTTAAGTAAAAACAAACTTAGGTCTATTTTAACCATGGTTGGCGTTTGGTGGGGTATTTTACTACTTATTGGCTTATTGGGTTCTGCCAGAGGTTTAGAAAACTCATTTAATCGTTTATTTGGAAGTTTTGCTACCAACAGTGTATTTGTTTGGGGACAAAGCACAAGCAAACCATTTAAAGGATTTCAAGAAGGCAAGCAAGTTGAAATAACATTAACTGATGCTAAAAAAGTAGAAGAAAATGTTGAAGGTATTGAATTTGTTGTGCCAAGAAATGTTAATCAAGCACCAGTAGTTAGAAAATTTCTATCAGGAAATTTTGGAATATATGGTGATTATCCATTATTAGATAAAGTTCAAAAGAAAAAGTTAATTCACGGGCGTTTTATAAATCAAAATGATATAGATGAAAATAAAAAAACAGCCGTCATATCAGAAGACATTTACAAACAGCTATTTGAAAAAGATGAACAAGCTATTGGTGAATATATTCAAATAAACAATATTAACTTTAAGGTAATTGGTATATTTTCTAACGGAAATGTAAACATGGGACCAACTGCAGATATTCATATACCATTTACAGCATTTCAGCAAATTTACAACAGAGGCAATAAAATAGGCTGGATGATGATTACCGGAAAACCAGAATATGACATTAGGCAAATAGAAGAAGACTCTAAACTATTGCTTAAAAACTTAAACGATATTCACCCTGAAGATAAACGTGCTTTTGGTAGTTTTAATTTAGGTAATGAGTTTGCAAAAATAACAGGCTTTTTAACAGGTATGCAGTTTTTAACATGGTTTGTAGGTATTGCAACCTTAATTGCAGGCGTATTTGCCATAGGAAACATACTATTAATTACCGTAAAAGAACGCACCAAAGAAATAGGTGTGCGTCGTGCTTTGGGAGCGACACCTTTTGAAATTAAAAGGCAAATAGTTGTAGAGGCTGTATTTTTAACCTTAGTAGCCGGAGTTTTTGGAATTATATCTGGCGGCTGGATTTTAATAGGCTTAGACGCCGCATTTGGTCAAGGCGAAGATGCCGCTATAGTTAATGCATCGGTATCAATAGCAGTTGTATTTATAGCCTTATTAATATTAGTAATATTAGGAACTTTAATAGGATTAATTCCTGCATTTAAAGCCACTAGCATAAAACCCATTGAAGCATTAAGAGAAGAATAAATAATTAAAAAATAAAATGAATAAAACAGTAAAAATTATTTTAGTATTAGTAGTTATAATACTATTTGCATTCGTATTAAAGTATTTTAAAGATGCCAACTCAAAAGACATTGAAGATTTTAAAGTAGAAGAACCTTTTTACACATCAATAAACACCAAAGCTGTAGCTACAGGTAAATTAAACCCTGAAGAAGAAATAGAGTTAAAACCTCAAATTTCTGGTATTGTTGATAAAATTCTTGTTGAAGAAGGCGATGTGGTAAAAAAAGGGCATTTAATTGCTGTTATTAGAGTTGTACCTAACGAACAAACATTGGCGAGTGCCAATAGCCGAATAGCCACCTCAAAACTATCATATGATAATGCCAAAATTTTATTTGATAGAAATAAAACACTTTTTGAAAAAGGCGTAATTTCAAAACAAGATTATGAAAACAGTGAGCTATCGTTCAATCAAGCAAAAGAATCATTAGTACAATCACAAAACGATTATCAAATTATAAAACGAGGCTCAATTTCTGGCGGCAGTTCTGCAAATACCAATATTGTAGCTCAAATATCTGGAACTATTTTAGAAATACCCGTGCGTGAAGGCGACCAAGTAATACAAAGTAATAATTTTAATGCCGGAACCACCATAGCTACCATAGCCGATATGAGTAATATGATTTTTGAAGGAAAAGTAGATGAAGCAGAGGTTGGCAAATTAAAAGAAGGAAAAGAGATTAAAGTTGTT
>JALRJA010000306.1 GCA_023255235.1 Flaviramulus sp. | reverse complement strand
TACAAGCAATTCGGGCTTTTGGTAAAAACGATTTCCGATAAAAAAATTCAATTAATTTTTATTTTTTTTAGTATGAAAACATTTTTTTTGTTTACACGCGTTGCTATGTTGGTATTTGTATTAACAAGTTTTAAAACAACAGCAAATTATAACAATATTGAGTTACCAGCACAAGAAATTCAAGTTGTTGATGGCGTTTATGACGGGCATGAAGACTATGGATATAATTTTATTATAACCGAAGAAGATGACCAATATACCATAACCTTTCAAGAAGTAGATGAAGCCGTTTTAAAAGCTTTTGATTTAAACCAAAACGCCTTAATTGGAAGCAAATTTAAAATTACTTACACTTCTCAAATTACAGTTACAATAGATGATGATGGTTATGAAGAAGAAAACGAAATAAACACAATAAAAAAATTAGAAAAACTGTAAATATTTCTTAATTTGAGTTGAATTTAATAAAACCTCTATTAAGAATTAATGAAGTATTAGGCTCTCAATTTGGGAGCTTTTTTTATAAATACCTCCCAAATAAAAAAACTGTAAACAATTAAATATTCAAAAGCAATTAGCAATAGGTTTTCACGCATAGCTTCTTTACCAACATGTAAATAAGCCAAATAGCTAAGTATAATTATAAAACTCCATACCAAAGGGAATCTATATTTTGTAAAAACCGATAGTATTAATAGCGTTGCCACATACCAAGGATGAACAGTAGTTGCAGTAAAATAGTAAAACGATAACACTAATAGCATACTTGTAATTAGCTCAATAGTTGTTTTATTTTTTTTAAAAAAAGCAATCAATAAAACAAATAAGAAAACAAGTTTTGGTATAAAAGCACCAATTACGGCTATTTCATTTTGACCTCTAAAAACATAACCAATTTCTCTAGCTATATAATATAAACTAGCATTAAATTCAAAATTTTTAAACCAAAGTGCTGTAGTATGAGTGTAGTTATTTATAAATTCTGAAGTATAAAAAGGTAGAAAAAGTAAGAGTATTGTAACACCAACCAAAATATAAAAAAGCAGTAATTTTAATAAATTATAAGTAATTGAAATACCGCTCTTAGAAATGTGTAACGAGGTTGTTGTACCAATTAGAGTAGGTTCATTTTTTACATTTGTAACACGATTATGGTATATAAACCACTTAAAAAACAATGGCATAAAAATAAACGGTATGAGCTTAACCGATACAGATAAACCTAAAACTAGGGCACCAAAATACCATTTACCAATGTGTAATAAATATAAGCTCCAAACCAAAAAGAAAATCATAACACCCTCAAAATGAAGGTTGCCAGTAAGTTCTATAATAATAAATGGGTTTAAGATATACCAAAAAATATGATAAGCAGGCAAGTTTAGTTTAGATAATAGTTTTTTTCCAAAGTAGAGGGTTCCTAAATCTGCCAAAATAATAAGAAGTCGCAAAACAATTACAGAACCCATAATACTTGTACTCGAAAAAAAGGCTGCTATTAAAAAACACAACTGATTAATGGGTGCATAATTAGTATAATGACTTGCATTTAAAAGCCCCATACCATTATATAACTCTTGAGCTTGAGCTACAGGAAACTCAGCATTGCTAATAAACCATTCTACAGTAAATAAATAAGGGTTATAACCTTCAAGTATCATTCTGCCATCCCAAATAAACCTATAAAAATCTTGAGACAAATTTGGTATAGCCAAAATAAAAATAGCTCTAAACCCAAAAGCAAAATAGCTTAAAGCTTTTATGTTATGTTTTAAAATGTATAGAAGTTTATAAAAAATAAAAAACAATGCTGCATAAATAGCAACGAGTTTTACATATTCTGTTCTAATCAAATTATATGCAAAAACCCAATAAAGTAAAATGCTTAAAGCCACATAAAATAAAGGGGTTTTATAAAGCTTTAAAAACATATTGCTAATGGTCATGTTCAAATATAATACTATTTGTTTTATAGAAAAACCATTAAAATAAACCTGTAAATGATAAACAAAAAACCATTTTACTACTACCTAAAATTAGCAATTTTTTTATACGGTGTTGTACACAGGTTTTATTTTATTCCAATCAACTTTTTCAATTCGATAAATATTTACTTTGTTTCCATTGTATTCCGTCACTTTGTCGATTTTCATTCCGTTCTTTATAGCAACCGTTTCAGATGGTTTGTTTGTAAGACTGATAATTGATATAATTGAATTCGATAAATTATTTTCAAAAGCATAATCTCTACATTTTTTTGCAGATTCGGTCGCAAAACCTTTATTCCAAAATTCAGGTAAGAGTGAATATCCTATTTCTAATTCCGTTATATTGTCAACTTTTTGAATTAAAAGTCCACAATGTCCAATTAATTTTCCCGACTCTTTTTCAATTAAGGCATTCATTCCGCCTAAATTGTTTTCGTAACGGTAAAATTGTTTTTCATACCACTTTTCACATTCAATTTCAGGTTTTTTTAATTCCGATTTCCAATGAAGAGAAGTATTTGGATTTTTATGAAATTCCAACCAAGCATTAAAATCAGATTTTCTTATTTCTCTGAACGAAATTCGTTCGGTTT
>JALRJA010000243.1 GCA_023255235.1 Flaviramulus sp. | reverse complement strand
ATAGGTTTTTTGTGATAAAAATGTGTTTTCTGTTGCACCTTCACGTATTGCCATCATACCTTCAAAGCTTACATGCCTAGTTATAAAAGCTCCTAGAAGGATAAAAATAAAAGATAAATGCAAAACCAAAGTAGCCCATTTTTCTTTTTTAAAAAGCTTGAATCTAAAAATATTACCTGTAAAATTAATTACAAAAAATACCATAATAGCCTCAAACCACCAAGCATTATAAATAAGGTTTCTGGTGTATGGCGTTGGTGAGGTATCTTGCCCTGCATCTAAAAAAGTGCCTGCTGCCATAGCTGCTGCAAAAACAATAAATAAAATAGCCGTAAATCGTGTTGAAAAAAGAATTTTAATGAGTTTATCTTGCATAATTGTAGCCCTTTTTAAAGGAAATGCAAATTTATGAATTTAAAGTTTATTTTAATGTATTAAAACCATAAAGTGTTCTTATAAATCATCAAATATTGTGTTAGATATATTTAATTTATTGAATTATAATTTTTGTATAAATTGAAAAAAATTAGTTTTTTCTTGCTTCAAAAATTTTCAAATAAAGAAATGTTCCCATTTTTCTAGCTCGTCTTTTGGCATTTTCGGCATAATCACCCTCAAATAAGTCATCAATAGTTTGAAACCATAAGTTTAACCACAAACCAAAATGCATTTGGGTTATACTATTGTTATTATCTTTATCTACCTTTATGTGAACTTCTAACGGATTGCCTATATACTTTGTTTTTAAAAATAAGCTAGATTCCCAAAAGGTAGTTAGTGTATCTATATGTGTATCCCAATCTGTAATTACATCATTAAAAAAAGGTCCTAACACAGAATCGTTTCTAATTTTTTTGTAAAACGACGACACCAATAACAATATATCTGCTCTAGTTTTAATATCGGGTTTCATAAGTTAAGTTTATTATTTTTTAGTGCTATTAATATACAATTTTGATTGGTTTGTTAAGCCAAAAAGTCTTTATTTTTTTCTTATATCAATAAAATTGCTATACCATACAAATGATTATATTTATTGCTTTTAATTAAAAATAGCCATTTGTAATTAGTAATTCACAATTGGTTAGTATTTTAGCAGTATGATTTCAGTAGTAATTCTTGGAGCTGGCAATGTAGGCACACACCTGTTTAAGGCGTTTAGTAAAAGTAAACTAATAACAGTTAAACAATGGTATAACAGGCGTTTAGAGCCTATTAAACAATATAAAAATAGGCTAGATATAACCACTAGTTTAAACCACTTAAAAGAAGCCGATGTTTACATTATTGCCGTTAGCGATGATGCCATAGCAAAACTGTCAACCCAACT
>JALRJA010000197.1 GCA_023255235.1 Flaviramulus sp. | reverse complement strand
AATAGCAAAGAAAAGTGAACTGTTGCGTCCTACATTTGCTTTAGGATTTTTTTTAGGTTCCATAATTTTAATCGTTTAAAAGATTGCTAAAATAAGTATTTATTTGTCAAAAAAACAAGCGTTTAATTGTTTTTAACTTGTAAAAGGTTTTCAAACCTAATTATTATTACCGCCAATAAAACCCCAAGAACATTTGCAACAATATCATAAACATCTAAGGTTCTAGTTGTTGTTATGGTTTCTTGTAATACTTCAATAATTATACCAAAAACCACACATGTTGTAATTGTATAAAAAATAGCTTTGGTTTTTTTTAATCTAATGGTGATTACATAAGTGTTATACCACAAAAGTGTTAAAAGACAATATGCTATAAAATGACAAATTTTATCTATATAAGAAACTCCTAAATTGGGTAAATTATTTAATTTAATTAAACTGCCAATTGCTAAAGCTATAGTATATAACAGGGTTATTAGTGTTATGTATTTTTTAAGCACCTATAAGTGTTTTGTAGTCTTGATCAGATAGTAAAGTAGCTACTTGTGATGCATCAGAAATTTTTAGTTTTATCATCCAACCATCACCATAAGGATCTGTATTTACTTTTTCTGGTTCATCTAGTAAGATTTCGTTAAATTCAATAACTTCTCCAGATAGAGGAAGAAATAAATCTGACACGGTTTTAACAGCTTCAACAGTGCCAAAAATAGCTTCTGCTTCAAGGGTTTCATCAAGGGTTTCAACCTCTACATAAACAATATCGCCTAACTCGCCTTGTGCAAAATCTGTTATACCAATAGTTGCCACATCGCCTTCTATTTTTACCCACTCATGGTCTTTGGTGTACTTTAAATTAGATGGAATATTCATGCTTTAAATTTAAGTTTATTATTTCAACAAATGTATTTATTCAAAATCTAAATTCAAACAGAATTTTTTAATTTCCAAAATTATATCTCAATGTAAGACCCGACCTAATGGTAGTTTGCGGGAAAGCAGTAGAAATAGCATAATCTGAAAACGTATAATCAAAATAAAAAATCCCTGTAAAATTTTTACTAAATGCATAATCGGCTGAGTATTTTAAACCCCAAATGGTTTGACCAGATGTTATTTGATTGTTTGCTATATCTAAATATCTAATAATGGTTTTATTATCTCTCATAGAGATGTCTGCCTTCATATTTAAATCGCTCACAATACGTTTTTGAGGACCTGCCAATTTTGAACGAATACGCAAATCTTTTATTCTGTAACCCAATCCAATAATGTATTCACTACCTTGTACTTCGGTCATTAAGTTATTATCAAAACTCAATGATAGCAATCTGTCTTTTCTAATTTCTGCTAGAATTTTAACCGCGTTTTTCATTTCAAAATCTAACCTCACTAAAGGGCTAAAGATTTCTGAAAGGTTAACATTACTAAACAACCGTTCATTTTTAAAATTGCCCGATTGGTCTAAAGCTTCTTGAGGCTGGTTGGCATATGGAACATTTGGTATAGGCGCTTGATTAGCACTTACATCTGTATTTAAATTTAAATTGGTAGTAAATTGGTTTATTGTAAATGTTGATCGGTAGCCATGGGTTAAAGAAAAGCGTTTAAAATTCTTTTTAAACCATTTAAACTTCATAAACCCTGAGTATTTTAAATCCCAGTTTGGTATTGGTATATCTCTAAAGGCATTGGTATTAACCTTATTGGCATCTTGCCCAGAATAGGCTGCCAAAAATGCTGGCAATAATACTTTCTGATTATTTTTACCAAACCCTAATGGGTAACCATCTGAAAGGTTTCTGGCAAAGGTTGTATTACCATAAAATTCTTGAGCTAATCTATTGGCAATTATTAATCGGTTTGTATTGAAATCATTAAAAGCTTGGCTTGTAGTTTCATCGCTTTTCTTAAATGCTGTTTTAATTAAAATAGTTGAAATATTGTAATTGCCAAACGTGTTTGGTGTTAGTGAATTGTAAATACCGTTTTCTACTCTATAATTTTCAGAGTAATTCTCACTATATGCGCGATTGGCTACAATATCAATTTTTAAATCTTTTACAGGCTCTAAACTAGCTGATATATTAAGTTGTTTATCTTTTGTTGTGGCATATTGTTGGTTAAATTCTGGAAATAATGTTAACCATCCTCTGCGAGCTGCCAAATCTCGCACGTCACTTTGGCTACCAAAAGTAAAGGCTGTAGTTGGTTTTAGTGTTCCTATAAAGCCTGGTGTTTGGGTATAACCGGGTAAAAATGTTCCATTATTTTCAGAGTAGTTTGCCTGTATTCTTTTTATGCTTGTTAAAACATCAACACCTGCATTTAAGAGTTTGGTAACTGTTTGGTTTTTTGCTTTTGGTGGTTTGGTGTTTGTTGTTTTTGATTCTTGGGTATCTCTAGCTTGGTTTGGTCTTCCTCTTACTGCTCTTACGGGCTTTTTAACTAACCCAATATATTTGTATAGTTTGTTCATATCTAATGATGCATTAATGTTATGCACATTTGAATTTTGAATTGTATTTCCTAGATTGAAGTTTCCTGTAAGTTGCTCATTAGGATCATTTGGGTTTGTATATGAAAGGTCTATGTTACCGTATAAATCAGATCCTTTTTGCCATAAAAAACTGCCTGTATATTGGTAGGTAGCATCAATAAAACTAAAGGTTGGTATTTTATTTAAAGGTAATTGGTAGGTTAAACCAAGGTTTTGAGTTTGTCTGTTTGGGTCTCCAACATCAAAAAAACCATCCCAAACATCAAGGTTATCGTCTTGTTCACCTGCTATTAAATCATTATCTTTAAAATAGTTTCTCACTATATTATTATTGGAGGCAATAAAGTTAAATTGAAGTGATTTGGTAAGGTTGTAATTAATGCCGTATTCAAAATCAAAAGTATAGTTTCTTCTAAATAATTCTTCAACACCTATATTAGAGCCTGTTAAATCTATTTCTCTAAATCTTTGTTTATTAAACTGTCTATTAATATTAGTGTTTATAGTAATGTTTGTTGGTAATAAGTTGAAGTTAAAATCTTTTAAAAACCGCCAATACTTGCCTGTAAACAAGGAGTCGTTTTTTTGAAAAGGTTCTATGGTTATAGCATTGAAATTATGGGCATAATTGGCACCCACTCTTAGGGTTTTATTTACGGCGTTTTCAATTTCAAAATCTCGGTGTTCTACTTTGTTATATGAATAGTTTAAGGTTATATTTTCAACATCGTAAAAACGGGGTTTTGCCTCTGATGTTCTATTTTTTCTAACACCAATAAAATTAATGCTTTGGCGTTTGGTATAATCTTCTGATTGGTTTTTAATTTGTTCTCGTTCTGCATTGCTATTAGCAGCTTCTAATCTAGATTCTAAGGTTAAATCTTTATAAAACTGATCAAATTTAGGTGTTATAAGTTCTTCACTTTGCCCATAATTAAAAGGCAACTGAACACCCCATTTTTTTGGTAATAATTGCCCAATATTAATATTGGTTACCACATCATATTGTTTAACATCTTCTAGACTTCGCTGGCTCGGACCCTGCTCTAACGACCCAAAACCAGAAGTGCTTTGTCTTCCTGTGGCACTAATATTCATAAAATCTGCAATGTTGGTATCCATACTTAATACAGCTGCCCATCCGCCTTCGTTTTCTAAATCAGATAACCTTAATTCGTTAAACCAAAGTTCTGTACAAACATCTCTGTTGGTTCGGCTTTTAACACCAACCATAAGTGTTCTTATATCACCAAAGTTTGGATTTCCTTTAATACCAACTCTATGCTGACCAATTTGATATCCACCAAATGGATTGCTTGCCAATACAATATCGCCATTTACAACATCATAAAAAGTGGGGTTAGGGTTTGTTAATGTCATATCTGAGATGCCCTGAGCTTTTACTTTTCCTAAAATATCAATGGGTAAATTAATTTCATTGTCTGTAGGCCATAACCCTTCTCTGGTTGTAGAGGTAGAAATTACCAACGGAATTTCTATTTGATAGTAATTATCATTTAGGTCGTTACCCATTCTAATAAACCCTACCAAATCATTATCGGTTAAAGTTGATGCTCCAGAATCGTCGTCATCTTCTGCGTGAATAAACATTCTTATACGTTTATATTGACGCATATCAATATTTATATTTTTAAATGCTGCTCTAGAATCTTCTGGTTCTAAATTACAGGCTTTAACAACTAACGATTGCTCATTTTGTCTTACTACAGTATTGTTATTAAATAATTCTTCTGGTTCAATTCCTGGTGGTCTTTCATAACTACCTTCGTTTTCAATGGTTCCTATTACACCTACAGAAAAATCGGTTCCGTCGTCATCGGGGTTATCTTTATCAAACTCAAGGCTTTGTGTATATCTTCTCCAATCACTTCTAACTAGGTCTAATGTTCCAAATCTAAAAACCGTAGGTTGGGTAAATTCTTTTAAATACATTCTTGTAAATCTAATCGATCTTAAATCGGTAATGCCGCCAATGGGTTTGGCATGTTCACCTTGAACAGGAATTCTAAATTGATACCATCTAACGGTTACATCATCACCATTTGGCATAATACGGTTTTTCTCTTTAAAATCTCTTAAAAAGTTTTTTAATGGGTTGCTATTAGGGATATTGTCAAAATCGGCTTGAGAAGTAGGTAGGTTTTGTCTTGTAATAGCTAGCTCATATTCATAATAGCTATCTATGGTGTTCATGGTATTATCACGATTAATATCTTCTACATCTGGTTGTGTATTGGCACCTCTGTTGGTATCTGAAAAAATATCGGGAGTATTTCCATCTACGCCATTAAATTTTTTATACCGTTGAAAAATATCGCCATCAGAATTTAAAAAATAGGTGTAATTATCGTTTGAAGGGTCTTCGCCATAAATACTACCAAAAACAGAAGCTTCTTCTATATCGTCATACCCATCATAACCCACATCTTGTCTGGTGCGTTCTTCTCCGGTGCTATCAAAGGCATAAATTAACGATTGGTTTTGCGGTACAACCGTGCCCCAAGTGGTTTGTTGTAACAAACTAATATCACCATCTTTTGGCAAGCCATTTTCATATAGTTTTCTACCATCTTTTATTATATCTTCTGAAATATTCCCTAGATTGAAAACCAGCTTTCCTCCTGGGTTTGTTGGGTTTTCTTGAAACGGGTCTTGCACCCAAAAATCTATATATTCAACATTTTGTTGTTCAAAATCTGTTGAGGTTAGCTGGCGTGTAATACCAGCCCAACTATTTGTGGCTTCTGCTGGGCTTATCCCATCGGCTGCTGTTGGGTTAAAATTATAAGGTCCGCGTTCTTGTGGATAATATGCTAAATCTAATGTAAAAAGTACCGAGTTTTGCCCTTGAACCAAATCTTGGTCTGGGAAAAGTTCATTAATAAAAACCCTACTAGTATAAAGGCTGGAGAGGTCGTCATCGGTAATGCCGTCTGGTCTTCGGCTACTGTAAAATATAGGGTCTATGCTATACCAATTTAACAAGGCTCTGTCATAGCCGTTTTGAATTCCATTAGCATCTTCTTCTCCTTCGGTATAGGTTTTACCAAGTTGTAAAGGTCTACTTGATAAAAACCAAGTTTGTTGTGATTTAAGGTCTATGCCATTTTGTGAGCCTTCAAAATCATCAATATAAGATGTGGCTTCGTTATTCAGGTTTGTTCCGTTTGGAGCACCTGGTAATAGGTAAGCAAACTCACCACGAACCGATAGGTTTGATTCAGCATCAGTGTCTATATTGGGTAATTTATTAGCTAAACGAGTTAAAAAAGGCACTTTTGTAGAGTAATTACCATTAAACCCTAAAATAGTATTGTTTATAGGTTCTGTTCCAAAGTTTGCTTTTTGGGTTATAGGGCGTTCATTTAGGTTTAAAAGTGTAGCTCCTAACACAAAATTTTCATTAAATTTATGTTCTATATTTAATCCTGTAAAACGCCTAGTTTGTTGCCCAAAAACGGCATTGTTTTCTGTTGAAACTTGAATAGGTGTATTGGATGCTTTAAGAGCTTCATCAAGAATTTGAACACGCCCTAACTGATAGTTGACTGTATAATCTATTCCTTCTACCAAAACACGTCCTCCTGCGGTAACTTTAACCGAACCACGCGGAACATTAAAAGAGCCTATAGGAATGCCATCACCACCAGTAGATTTAAAACGGCCTTTTAATTTGAATTTGTTTTTTTCAACTTCTTCTAAAGCAGCTGTTTTTGTACTTTTATAAAGTATGTCATACACATACTTTTCTTGGTCTGCATTATATGAAGATTCATTGTTATAATCACCGCCTCCTAAAACATTAAATAGATATTCACCAAAAGGCTCTGCACTGGTAAATACTATTTTTCCATTTTGAGGAATTACGGTTATTCCGGTAACAAAATCAAAAAACCCATCACCTCTTGATTGTGGGTCGTTATTTAAGTTTAATTTATCGAGATTAAAAACTCTTAATAGAGGTGTGTTTTGAATTAAATCTTTTTCACTTGTTGTTCCTGTTATGGGGTTGCCGTTTATATCGAGCTCAAAACTAGCTCCTACAGGTGTAATGTAGTTTAAAGGAGAGGCTTCGTTGTAAAAAATGTTTAAGGTAAAATCATCTGGGCTTAGGTTGTAGGCACCAGTATCATAAATATTTTTCATCATCAAATCCCAAACAGGTTGAGATACATTGGTTATGCTGCTCTTTATCATTTTTAGTACCAAATTAGAATTTACCACATTTGTTACTTGCCCTTGATTTATGGTTACATCTGTTGCATCAATACCATCGTTTGCAAACTCGCCTACTTGATATACTTTGCCTCCTAGTGTATATTGAAATGCAACTGCTAGAACCTCGTCGTTGTTTAAACGTTGGTTTAGTGAGATATACCCAAGTTGGGCATTTAAGGTATATTCTTGTCCTTGTATTAATTTTCTAGCATTTTCTAAATTGGCATAATCAAAGCCTTCATTAACGCCAGATACTAAAATACCCGATTTAACTGTTGCAATATCTCTAATGGCTTCTGTAATTTGAGAACCAGCACCTTGAATATTAGTTGGGTTGAAGGCATTATTTTTATTATCGGGAAACGCTCCAGGAGCTGCTAAAACATTAACTGCCGAAGCTACTTTGTTGGTTTCGCCCAAATCTTGAAGTGCTACAATATTTCTAACATTTTCTGTTCTGTTACTTCGGTTTGTTGTCCAGACTTCTAATCGGGTTATTTGTAAGCCTTTGTTGTTTAAAAACGGGTAGTTTTTAAGAGCATCATCGTAGGTTTCTTTAAAATATTGCGCTAAAAAGAAGTGCCTGTTTTCATCATAATCTCTTATAAAAAATTCAAATTCTTCAAGTGTTCCGCCGCCTTGAGCTATAACCGAATTGGATTGTGAACGTTGCTCTGAAAAAACACCGGTAACAGTTGTTTTACCAAATTGAAGTTGTGCTTTTACTCCAAATAAACTTTGTGCTCCTGTAATTAAGGAACTGTTTAATGGCATACTAACGTTACCTACTTCAATTTTTTGAATAATATCGTCTTCGGTTGGCGTGTATTCTAATTTTATAAGTTGCTGAAAATCGAAGGTTGATTGGGTATCGTAGTTGGCTGTTACTTGTAATCTTGTGCCTACTTTACCTAGTAGGCTTAAACTAATTCGTTGGTCAAAATCAAAACTAAAATTGCTTCTGTTTCTAGGAGAAAACGTTGGGTTATCTTGTCTTGAAAAAAGGATTCCTAAATCCATCTCAACAGAACCTGTTGGTGTTACTTCAATGGTATTACTACCAAAAATAGTTTCAAAAAAATTTGATTTGACATAAAACTCTGGTAAGAGATTTTTTTGGCTATCTTCAGAGCCTTCTTTTAAACCATCAAAAGCGTCTATTTTTTCTTTGTAGTAGCTACGCAAGTTTTCTTTAGCTACTAGGTCATAATATTCTTTTGGTGTTAAAATAATAGGGTAATTTATATTGTAGTTTCCTATCTTCTCAGTATAAATATACCTATTAGTTAAGGCATCATAGGTGTATCTAGACTCTATACTACTTGGTTTTGGTCCTTTTATTTCACCAAGACTAAATCCTGTTTTTACAGAATCTTGAACTGGTTGCTGAGCCCTTGTTAATATTGAGAACAATAGAATTAAAACAAGGGAAAAGTATTGTTTGGTTAGTTTATAAAATGGGTGTTTAGTTTTATTCAAAATATATTATAAATTCTTTAGGGCTTGTTTTATAATAGTTTCAATATTGGCGTCGGGTTGCGTTGCTATTATTTTATCAACAACACGTTCAGCTTGTTTTTTAACAAACCCTAGCACTTCTAAAGCAGATAACGCTTCATTTTTATTGGTATTGCCTTTAGAAACAGAAACTTCATCAATTTCATAAATCTTTAATATTTTGTCTTTCAAATCTAAAATAACGCGTTGAGCTGTTTTTGCTCCAATGCCTTTTATAGATTGAATTAAAACAACATCACTTGTTGCTATTGCTTCTCTTACTTGTACTGGGGTTAATGATGATAACATGGTGCGAGCGGTGCTTGCACCTACACCGCTTACAGATATTAATAGCCTAAAAATTTCGCGTTCTGCAAGTGATGAAAATCCATAAAGCGTATGAGAATCTTCTTTTACTTGCAAATGCGTGTATAGTTTTAAGTGTTCACTATCTGCAATTTGAGAATATGTATGGAGTGAAATATTAATCATATATCCCACTCCATTACAGTCTATAACAACATGTGTTGGGTTTTTCTCTGTAAGTTTTCCTTGAATATGTGTTATCATGAATGGCTTCTAGTTAATCAACCAAATGTAATAAAATATTTATTACTTTTGGGAATGTTCTAATTCCCATTTTTCTTTGTGCTGAGCATCAACAACAGCAATTGCTGTCATATTAACTATTTCATCTACATTTGCTCCTAGTTGAAGGATATGAACTGGTTTACGCATTCCCATCATAATAGGACCAATAGAATCGGCTTCATTTAGTTCTTTTAGTAATTTATAGGTGATATTTGCTGAATCTAAATTTGGAAAAACAAGTGCATTAACCTTTTTACCTACTAGCTTTGAAAAAGGAAATCGCTCTTTAAGCATAGTATCATTTAAAGCAAAATCTGTTTGTAATTCGCCATCTACAATTAGGTCAGGGTGGTTACGGTGTAATAATGCTACTGCTTCTCTAACCTTTGAAGCGCGTGGGTTTGCTGAAGACCCAAAGTTTGCGTAAGACACCATTGCCATTACGGGATTTAGCCCAAACATTTTAATAACTCGAGATGTCATTTGGGTTATTTTTGCCAAGGTTTTGGCATCTGGATCTATATTTATTGAGGTATCACTCAAAAACATAGGTCCTCTTTTGGTCATCATTAGGTTGGTTGTAGCAACTCTACTAATTCCGGGCATCATACCAATTAGTTCTAGCATTGGTTTAACTACCGATGGGTAGTTTCGTGAATATCCTGAGATTAAACCATCGGCATCGCCTTCATTAACCATCATTGCAGCAAAGTAATTGCGTTCTCTCATTAAACGTTGTGCCGAATAATAGGTTACACCTCTGCGTTTTCGTTGTTCCCAATATACTTTTGCATATTTGTTTTTTCGTTCGTTTTCTTCTTCTGTTTTAGGATCTATAATGAGAATATTGGCATCAAATTCAATTTCTTCCATTAACGATTCTATAGTTTCTTTTCTGCCTAACAGAATAGGTGTTGCAATGCCTTCTTCATAAACTATTTGAGCTGCTTTTAGAACGTCTAATTGATCGGCTTCTGCAAAAACAATTCGTTTTGGGTTAAGTTTTGCCCTGTTTAATAGTAGCCTAACAAGTTTATTATCAGAACCTAACCGCTCAAGTAAAGAATCTTTATAGCGTTCCCAATCTTTAATAGGTTGTTTTGCTACACCACTTTCTATAGCGGCTTTGGCAACTGCTGGTGGTACTTCGGCAATTAAACGAGGGTCAAACGGTTTGGGTATTATATATTCTTTACCAAAAGTTAAACGCGTTTCGCCGTAGGCAATATTAACCTGTTCTGGAACTGGTTCTTTGGCTAATCTAGCTAGCGCTTTTACAGCAGCCATTTTCATGGCTTCATTTATTTTGGTTGCTCTTACATCTAGTGCTCCTCTAAAAATAAATGGAAATCCTAGTACATTATTTACTTGATTAGGGTGGTCGCTCCTACCTGTTGCCATAATAATATCTTGGCGTGTTTTTATGGCTATATCATATTTAATTTCTGGGTCTGGGTTTGCCATAGCAAAAACAATTGGGTTTTTTGCCATAGCCAATAACATATCTGGCGTTACAATATTTGCCATAGAAAGACCAATAAATACATCGGCATCTTTCATGGCTTGATCTAAAGTGTCTATTTTTCTGTGTGTGGCAAATTCTGCTTTTTCAGCAGATAAATTTTCTCTGTCATTTCTAATAACGCCTTTACTATCGAGCATTACCATATTTTCTCGTTTTGCACCAAAAGCTTGGTATAAACGGGAACAAGAAATGGCTGCTGCACCTGCGCCACTTATAACTATTTTAACGTTTCCAATCTTTTTTTCAGCGAGCTCTACTGCGTTTAATAAGGCTGCAGCTGATATTATTGCCGTACCATGTTGGTCATCATGCATGACAGGAATATCTAACTCTTCTTTTAGTCTTTTTTCAATTTCAAAAGCTTCAGGTGCTTTTATATCTTCAAGGTTAATACCTCCAAAAGTAGGGGCAATATTTTTTACAGTTTGAATAAATTCTTCAACATTTTCTGTATTAATTTCAATATCAAACACATCAATATCGGCAAATATTTTAAACAATAAGCCTTTGCCTTCCATGACTGGTTTTGAAGCTTCTGGCCCAATATTTCCTAACCCTAAAACAGCTGTTCCGTTTGAAATGACAGCTACTAAATTTCCTTTTGCCGTATATTTATAAACCGCGTCTTTATTTTTTTCAATCTCTAAACACGGTGCTGCTACTCCGGGTGAGTAGGCTAATGACAAATCTCTTTGACTTGCATATTTTTTGGTTGGAACTACTTTTATTTTTCCCGGGGTTGGTTTTGCGTGATATACCAAAGCCTCTCTGCGTTTGCTTTCTTCACTCATATTTGTATTTAATTAAGCCAACAAAGATAGTAATCTTATGTCATCAAGACCTATTCTTTTAAAAATTTGATGTTTCTTTTTAATCCTGAAAATTGTGTTCGTTTTACTGCCGATTTTTGAAATACCTTGTTAAAGGTGTCTTGTGTAATCTCTTCCCAATCTTTTTTGGACATTGATAATACTTCAGGATGTGGGTTAAAAAGTGGTTCGTTGTGTGGTTTTGAGAATCGGTTCCATGGGCAAACATCTTGACAAACATCGCAACCAAACATCCAATTGTCAAATTGTCCTTTAAATTCTGTTGGTATATTTTCTTTTAATTCTATAGTGAAATAAGAAATACATTTACTTCCATCTACCACATAGGGTTGGGTTATAG
>JALRJA010000111.1 GCA_023255235.1 Flaviramulus sp. | reverse complement strand
TTTATAGCGGGTTTACTACCATTACCAAATACTTTTTGGTCTTTAACATCAATAACACCATCTTCATTTAAATCTACATATCTTACATCTCCAGGTTGCAAACTTGTATTACCATTATCGTCTTGTATTGCCCATTGGTCTATATCTTCCTGAGTTTGAAATAAACCATTAGAAATATAACCTCTTCTAAGACCAGTAAAACCGCCTGTTTGGGTTAAATTGGCTCTCATAAATGGATCTTCCTGAAGTGTTTCATCAATAAAGACTGCCTTTTCTCTAGATTTTGAAAAATTGAGTAAAGCACTAATATTTAGGTTATCATTTAGTTGTTTCTTATAATCAATTGAAAACTCAAAACCTTCGTATGAAAATTCGTGAAAATTTTGTGCTGCTAAGGCAACACCCAGGGTGCTAGGAACACTTGCGTTGGCTCCGGCAATAACATCTTCTCTTTTTCTGAAAAAATAATCGAATGAAAATTTGATGTCTTTGTCAAATAAATCAACATCTAAACCTATATCATAGGTTGTATTAGTTTCCCAAGTTATATCAATATTTGGCAAAGCAGTATTATCAATTGTTGGGATAGCCGTATCATTTATAACAAAGAAATGATTGTAAGTAAAACCGCTTAGCCATTGGTATGCCGATGTATTATCATTACCCGCTGTACCTATAGATGCTCTTAATTTTAAATTAGAAATGGTGTTTTTTAAAGGTTGAAAGAATGTTTCTTCTGATATTCGCCAACCTAATGACATAGATGGAAATAAACCCCATTCTTTGCCTGGTGCAAATCTTGAAGAGCCATCATACCTGTAGGTTGATTCTAAAAAATATTTAGACTTATAATCATAACTAAATCGCCCTACAAAACCCAGTCGGTTTTCACGAAACTCGCCTCCACTTGCAATTTGATTCTCTAAAGACCCAGCAAAGAGCTGATCTATAGCGGTTGATTGAAAATCTTGACGACTAGCATTAAAATTTTGCCCTTGAATTTTTTGTATTTCTGCTAATAGTAATAGAGATACATTATGATCTCCAAAATTGCGTTCATAATTGATAGATTCTTGCAAGACATAGTGGTTACTATAGTTAGTGCTTTGTTCTAGTTTAGTTTCACTTGGTGAACCTGGTGGTGTTGACCTAAACACATCATAATTTCCTGTTTGTCTATTTAAGGTAAAGAGATCAAAACTTGTATCCCAGTCTTTATTGAAATAATTGTTGTAAACAAGTGAAGCATATGATTTTAGTTTTAGTCCTTTTATTTGTTTAACATTCCATTCTAAAGAAATTTTGGCATCAAAATTATTATTTCTTGCTCTAAAATAACCTGCATTAAAATCTCTTATACCTTCAACCACATGATTAGGTGTTGTACTGGGTCTTGCGGGTGTTCCATCTGGGTAATAAGCTAAGTCATTAGGTAATGATCTGCTTAGTTCTCTAAAAATATCGTAAGCTGAATAGCCTGGAGCTTCATTTATTTGTCTTCTTGCTCCCATATTTAAAGTTAGATTTAAGTTGTCTGTTACATTAGCATTTAAATTCGCTCTTAAGTTATATCGCTGAAAAGAAAGTACATCTTCAGTATAATTAGAGCCTTGATCAATATATCCTGCAGATACAAAATATTTGACTTTTTCGGTTCCCCCCGATAAGTTTAAATTATGTTGCTGTTGAAATCCCCAATCTTTTAAAACCAAACTTCTCCAATCTGTATTAGGATAGTTTATTGGGTCTGCACCAGAACGGAACAATTCTACTTCTTCATCTGTATAAAATTGAGTTGACCCAGCATTTCTTAGACCTTCATTTAATATTTCTGCACGATCAGCAGAGCTTAAATATTCTGGATATGAAGTAAAAGATGTGTATGTAAATTGATTACTATAGCTTAGTTTAGGTTTTCCTATATTTCCTTTTCTGGTGGTGATTAAAACTACACCATTACCTCCTTTAACTCCATAAACGGCAGCAGCAGCGGCATCTTTTAGAACAGAAATATTTTCAATTTCATTAGGGTCTAACTGGTTTAAGTCTCCTGGAACTCCATCAACTATTACTAATGCTTCACCAAAGTTTCTAATTTCAAAACTAGAATTACTAAACCCTGGCTCTCCCGAATTTTGTTGAACAAAAAGCCCAGAAGCTAACCCCTCAAGTGCATTACTTACGTTAGGAACAGGTTGTCTTTTTAGAGATTCTTTATCAATGGTAGAAACCGCTGAAATAAGTTTTGTTTTTGATTTAGTACCGTAACCAACAACCACTACTTCGTCTAAGCTATTAGTGTCTTCTGTGAGTATGATTGCCAAGCTAGTTTGATCTGTTATGGTTATTTGCTTGGTAACATAACCAAGGTATGAGATTAGCAAAACATCTCCAGAAATAGCTTTGATAGAAAAGTTTCCGTCAAAATCTGTTTGTGTACCAGAAGTTGTTCCTTTTATTATAATATTGGCTCCGGGCAATGGTAAATTAGCTTTATCTGTTACTTTTCCTGAGATAGGACTTTGTGCCATTGCCATACTAAAAGATAAAAATAGAGTCAAGGCTATAAGTTTGTGAATCTCTAATTTACAATAACAATTTAAGAGTATTTTCATATAGTTCTTTTATTAGTATAGTTGGTTTGCGTTTCTAAAAGTATTAGGATTATTTTTTTATAAGTTTTTTGCTTATTGTTCCTTGTTCTGTTATAATTTTGGTTATATAGACACCGGGGTTAAGGCTTGAAGCATTAACTTTGGCTGTAAAGGCATTGGGTTGTAATATAAGCACTTTTTTTCCTAATAAATTAAATACCTCTACAGAGCTAATTACTTGATTTTTAGTAGAAATATTCCAAGCATTGGTTGTTGGATTTGGATAGATTGATAAATTTTCTACTTCGTAATTATTTGTGCTTAGTAGGGAAAATTGCCCAAAAATAAAATCATCAACTTGAAAAACATTTTGAGCAGGATCCACTCCAGCATCAAAATTAGTTTGAATATCAAAAAACACTGCTATTTTAGAATTATTAGTAGAGCTAAAGCTTGAAAAATCAAACGTTAGTGTTTGCCATACATTTGGTGTAGTATAGTCGGCTGTTACAGCATGCTCTGTTCCACCACTTTCAACTTTTATAGTGAGCGTTGAAGTTCTAGGTCCATTTACATCTATTGAGAATCCTCTATCTCCTAAAGATAAATCTATTCCTGCATTATGTATATATTTTATTTGAGACCACCAATCATCATTTACACCAGAAGCTGTGGCAACGCCACCAGCTTCAACATAATCAAGAAGTCTCTCATTTCGGAGTGGAGTCGGTAAACTAAAATCAAAATCAAAATTAGAAATTGGTGTAGTAACTGCACCAACAAAAATTTCTTTAGTAATTGTGTTAGAACCTTCAGTACTTGTAGCTGTTAAAGAAACTAAATATTGACCCTTATAAGCATAGGTGTGGGCAGCAGGATTTGCATCGGTAGAAGTTGAACCATCTCCAAAATCCCAAGAATAGCTTGTTGCATCTGTAGAAGTATTAGTAAAAGTAGCCATTAGATTTGATTCAGATGTTACTTCTGAAAAATTTGCAACTGGTGGCGTACTAACAGCAACCAACGACCAATTGTCCAAAGTTATACCCGACGCCCCAAATGTAGCACCTCCTGTTCTAAACAATAAAAAGTAGGTGCCATCTGTAGTAATTTCAAACTTACCAGGGCTTGTATCATCACACCCATAAGCTACAGCTTGACCTGAAAATGTAGTAGGTGAGCAATCCCATGCGTTGTATGCTTTAATAACCTGTTGATCTCCACTATATTCGGTATTTTGAGTTGGTTCTGTTGCTCCAATAAAAGCTTCTCCCCAAATTGAATTAATTCCGTCAAAAGCCATATCCATATCAAATTGATACCAGCCTGCTGTTAAATTTAAGCTTGTATAAAATCCCATGTGAATCCAGCCACCATCAGTAGGGTCAATTTTGTTAATTGTTACTGAACCTCCTGTAAAGGCAACAGAACCATTAGTACTGTCTGTTCCGTATTGATTTACTACTGTCCAACCTGTGTCAGAATCAAAAGTTCCGTTTGTAATTAGGTTTTGTGCGTAGCTAAAAGAAGCTACCAAAAAAGCAAAAAATAATAAAGTATTTTTTTTCATAAATATTTAGTTTTAGTTAATATAGTTTATAAATATGGTAAAATGCTTATTGCTAAAAACAAGTGTTTACCGTTTTATACTTAGTAATAATCTTTTAAATAAGTAGTTAAAAGAGAGGATTACTTTGAATGCTACAAATATGTTTTAATAGAATATGTATTCCTAAAAATATACATCTACAAAACTTCATCTGTAAGATGTATAATACTCTACAAAACCTCTACAAAAAAATAAACCCTAAATATTAAGGGTTTAAAAAATTAGAAAGATTGAATATAATTTACTAAACTAGATTCTTTTGGTAAATTGATTTTTTTTCGAAGACGCCAACGCCCTTGCTCCACACTTTTTATAGAGATATTCATTAATGAAGCAATTTCTTTTGATGACAGATTAAGTTTAAGATAGGCACTTAGTTTAATTTCGTTTGAAGATAAATCTGGGTGTTTTTCTCTTAGTTTTTCAAAAAAATCGGCATGGGCATTTCTAAAATGGAGTTCAAATGCAAGCCAATCATCTTTATCAGTAAGATGATTATTAATTTTCTTAATTACTTTTTTTATTGGAGAATGTAATGCACTATTTAACAAACTCTTATCAATTTTTTTAATATCTAGTACTAATTCTGTAAGTAATTCGTTCTTTTTAATATTATTTAAAGTAGAAGAGGCTAATTCAGAATTTTTCTTTTTTATTTCTAAACTTAAATTTTCTTCTTTTAGTTTTAGCATTTTTCTTTCGGCTTCTAATCTATCTAATTCAAATTTATCTTTTTGTCTTTGTCTCTTTTCTATCTCGTCTAATTTTAACGCAGCCATTTGTTTGTTAGATTTTGCTTTAAAATAGCTTCTGTAAAAGATGTTAATAACCAATAGTAAAAGCAAATAAGTTATAAAAGCAAATTTTGTTAAATACCATGGCGGTTTAACATAAAATGCTTTTGTTATAGTTGTAGATGCAATTTGATTTTCTCCTCCAGAACGTAGCTCTAGCACATAACTTCCTGATGGAAGTCCTGGAAAGTTTAACTCTGATAAATATTCCCAATCAGACCAGTGTTTTGAAAGACCTTTTAATTTATATTGAATTTTTTGAGAGTTTGATAACGGTGTTTTTGGGAAGGCTAAGCCTATTTTTACAAAATTGTTTGTATAGGGTATTTCAAACTCTTTTTCTTTGTGAATAGGTGCTCTTAAAGTATCGGATGTACCTATTAAATGTATATAACTAATAATTGGGTTTTTAATGGGAGTATTAAAGTCTTTTTTTGTAATGGCATGAAAAAATATACCATTTTTTAAACCAATACCATAAACAGAATCATGTAATTTGTTAAACTTGTTAAAATCATTTAAGTGATTTTTCCTTACAGAATAAAAAGGTTCATTTATGGTTCTAAATTTATTTCCATTTCGCAAAATATAGCCCATAGATTTTGGTGTTGAATACCAAAAAAAGTTTCCGTGTTGTGAAATAGCATTCACCTCTTTTAAATGTTTAAAAACTTCTGATGCGTATTTTGAAGGTATAAAGGTGTTTTCTAAAGGGTCATAATTAAAAAAACCTTTAGGGTTGTAAAATACAATCTCATTATCAATTTTAGTTAAATAGGCATAGGTATCAATGAATTTATTTTCAACGCCATAAAATTCAACTTCTTCAAGTTCTAATCCGTCGTTAGATAAATTTAACCTATAATATCCTTTATTAGGGTGAGAAACCCACATTTGTTCATACTTATCAAACTCTATAAAACGTGAAGATTCTCCGTAGTTTGTCCATTTTTTAATAAAAACCCATGAGTTATTTTGGCGTTTAAAAACACTAATGCCAGAATAAAACCCAACATACAGAATATTATTGTGTCTCGGATGTTTTTTAAATACCCATGCACCACCATCAATATGCCAAGTTTTTAGTTTTTTGTTTTCAAATGTTGATATACCTATGTGTGAGCCTACTAAAATTTGATCATCAATCTCTTTAACTGTCCAAATTTGCCCTACATCTTTATCTATAAGTTTTGGTGTTGATTTTTGATTAAATAAATTCTTAACAAATAAACCCTGATTTGTTCCTAAATACAATAAAGAATCTTTTAAAAAACTTGTATAAACTGTTCCAAATTCACCTTCAGTATCTATAAGGTAGTTTGTGTTACTGTTAATTTGTACATAGCTTAAACCATTATCCATACCTAACCATAGGTTATCATTCACATCTGAAAAAACTTTTCTAATGGTATTATCTGCAATACCTACATTTTTATCTATGTGCGATATAATATTGCCTTGTGATGAAACTAAGTAAATACCGCTTCTTACGGTTCCTATAATAAATTTATTATTTTTATATTTTTGAACATCATTGACTAAGTGCTTTTCTAAAAAATCATTTACTTCCCAATCATTTTTTTCTAACTTACCATTATTTAATGTCCAAATGCCTTTGTTTTTTGTTACAATAAGAAACTTGTTTGAAGATTGCACAAATACATCAATTATATGTAATTGTTCAGAATTGATATTATGAATGAGTAGTAGTTCTTTGTTCTTTATCTCATACAACCCACCATAGTCTTGAATAAAGGCTCTATTATTTGATAAGAGTAACTTATTAAACCCTCTTATAGCACCTAAAGACTCTAAATTATTGGTTTTGGGATTATAAATATATATCTCTTGAAATGTTTGAAACATAATCTTACCATCAATTTCTATTATTCTTGAAAAAATTGGTAGTAATGTATCATCCTTTTTTGGTTGTTTAAAAAATAAACTTGTGTACTCTAAATCACCTTTGTTATTTTTAGACCAATAACCAAACCCACCATGACCTGAGGTATAAATGTACTTATCGTTTTTATAAAAAACAGCTCGTAAATCTGATTCTAAACCATAGGTATAATTATGCCATCGAATACCATCAAATTGAAGAAGTCCATTAGATGTGGCAAAATACATTTCTCCCTCTTTTCCTTGTGAAATATCAAATATTGTTAAATTGCTTTTTGTTTCCTCTTCTGTGAAATTCTTTATAAATGGCGTTCCTGAAATATTTGGTACTTGAGCATTTATTGAATTACACAAAAAAATAACTAAAAAACATATTTTCGATTTACTAAAAATCATTTAAGGAGGGTTAAATTATACCGTTAATTTAGGTGTGAGGCAAATCAAATATAAAAAATACCTTAATAAAAAACGAGTATCTATTTAATTTTTAAGTTACACACTCTACAAATCATTTGAAAATGTAATCAAAAAAAATCTAAAACCCTTTTTATAGTTTATGAGAAAGAAAAAATTGGTAAGATATTTTATTGGTTTTGCTTAATTATTTTTACAACCTAATATTTTGGTTTTTATAGCCATTTTGCTTGGCGATATTTAGGTTTTTGATAATTAAAAAAGAGCCTTTATTACAAAAACTATTTTGTTAACCTTGTTTTACAAAAAAAGAAAACCAATTATAAAATTTTGTCGGGGTGGCAGGATTCGAACCTGCGACCTCCGCGTCCCAAACGCGGCGCGATAACCGGGCTACGCTACACCCCGAAAATACTAGTACAGTGGCCTATTTTTATATGTGTATTTATAATTCTTTACATATTTATTATAAAACCATATTTTTGATTTTGTACTAATGGCAGCAAATATACTTTTTTTATTTATTTCACTATTACATTTTTAAAAATTCATTGTTTATTAAATACTATATTAGCTCCAAATAAGTCTTGTTACAAAAATGCAACGCATAAACAAAAGGGTTTTAGTTTTTTTAATTTTTAGTTTTTCCGTTTATGGCTTTGCACAACACTCTATTACAGGTAAGGTGGTAGATACTAATTTGACACCCATAGCATTTACTAAAATAACTAATATTAATAATAATGAAACTATTACATCGCATTGGGATGGTAGTTTTAAGCTTATTAAAAAGGGTGTTTATTTATTTAAGAAAGACGGTTATTTTGAAAAAACAGTGCAATTAACAGATAATCAGCATTACATTATTAGCCTTGATATCAATCCATCTGAATTAAACGAAATTGTTATTAACGCAAGCCATATTCCTAAAAAACTTAAAAAAACGTCTATGGCAATAAGTATTATATCTAAAGACGATATTGAAAAATATAACAATACAGATTTTGCTCCCATTTTAAATAGAATTCCTGGTGTTTTTATGCAAAGCGGTGCTTTAAACACCAATCGCATTACCATAAGAGGTATTGGTTCTAGAACGCCTTTTGGAACTTCAAAAATAAGAGCTTATTTTAAAGATATACCTCTAACTAACGGAAGTGGTGAAACCACCATTGAAGATTTTGAACTTGCCTCAATATCTAGAATGGAAATTCTTAAAGGCTCAGCTTCTAGTATTTATGGTTCTGGTTTAGGTGGTGTAATTCATTTAATGCCTATAAACCCATATCTAAATAAATCTAGTTTTAACAGTGAATTTTCTATGGGTTCTTTTGGGTTAATTAAAAATAGTTTTAATGCAAATTATGGTACTACAAAAAATAGTTTTAGAACTGTTTACAGTAATACAAAAAGCAATGGTTATAGAGAAAATAACAACTATAACAAACAAACTTTTACCGTAACTTCAAACCATTTTTTAAATAAAAGAGATGACTTAACTTTTTTTGGAAGTTATATTAATTTAAAGGCGTTTATACCTAGTTCTGTTGATGAAGATACGTTTTTAAACAATCCGAAATTGGCAGCTTTTTCTTGGAAACAAGCTCAAGGTTTTGAAGATTTTAACAGAGGTGTTTTTGGTCTTTCTTGGAATCATGAGTATAAGAATAACTTAAAACACATAACAAGTATTTTTACCTCTTTTAAACAAAATTATGAACCAAGACCGTTTAATATTTTAGAAGAAAACACTGCTGCCATTGGTATAAGAACGCGTATAATTGGGAACTCAAAATTATTTAATAAAAATACTGAGTGGACTTTGGGATGCGAACTTTTTAGAGATAACAATAACTATAAAACACTTGAAAACTTATACGAAAATTTTCCGCTAGGAACGGGAAGTGTTAAAGGAAATGAATTATCAAACTTTAAAGAAAAACGAAATTATTATAATATTTTTACTGAAATTAATTATAATTTATCTCAAAAAACAACTCTTTCTATAGGTTTGAATCTTAATAGAACAGCCTATAAGCTAGAAGATAATTTTCCTGTTTCAGAAGTAAACCCAAGTCAATCTGGTAGCTTTAAATTTAAAACCATAGCGTCACCTAAGCTTGGTGTTTCTTATTCCGTTTCAAAAAATATCAATCTTTTCTCTAATATAAGCCATGGTTTTTCCCCTATTTCACTTCAAGAAACACTACTTCCTGACGGACAAATAAACACTAACTTAAAACCTGAAACCGGCTGGAACTTTGAAATAGGTACTAGAGGTTCTATTCTTAATAACAGGCTACAATTTAACGCTTCCGTTTACCAATTAGATATGAGAAATCTTTTAGTTTCTAAAAGGGTTTCAAATGATCAATTTATAGGTTTAAATGCGGGTAAAACACAGCACAACGGTTTAGAGTTTGATGCTCATTTTTCTTGGCTATCTAAAGAATCTATCACTATTAACTCTTTTGTTAGTTACACACTAAATAACTTTACTTTTAAACGTTTTTTTGATGGTTTAAATAATTATTCTGGAAATGATTTAACCGGTGTTCCTTCAAATGTTTTAAACATTGGTATTGACTTTAATACACGCTTTCATTTTTACGGAACTATTAATTATCAATATGTTGGGAGTATGCCAATAACAGATAGCAATGATATTTTTTCTAATAGTTATAATTTAACCAATCTAAAAATTGGTTACAAAACAACTCTTAACAAAAAGCTAAATTTGAATGCTTTTTTAGGAATAAATAATATCTTTGATAAGCATTATGCCTCTCAAATATTAATTAACGCATCGGGTTTTGGTGCTAATGCTCCAAGGTATTACTACCCTGGAAACCCTATAAATTATTATACAGGAATTAATTTTAGTTATACTTTTTAATATATTTACAAAACGTTTACTTATGAAAAATAGCCTTTCCATTTTTATTATCATTGTTATTGCTTTTCAGGCTTGTGCACAGCAAATAGAATCTGAAGTAAAGGCAGAAAACCCTACCAATATAAATTACATTTCAGAATTAGTAGTACCCGATTTAAATATACCATGGGGTATGACTTTTTTGCCAGACGGAAGCATGCTTATTACAGAAAAAGCAGGCGAACTTATACACTTTAAAGACGGCGAGAAAATAACCATTGAAAATGTGCCAGATATTTATTTGCGTGGGCAAGGTGGTTTTTTAGATATAAAAGTACATCCAGATTATGAAACTAATGGTTGGATTTACATGACCTTTGCTTTATCTAATGAAGATGACCAAGGCGGAAACACAGCTTTAATAAGAGCCAAACTAAATGGTAATTCACTAACACAAGTTGAGCAACTCTACAAAGCTGAACCCAATACTAAAAAAGGACAACATTGGGGTTCTAGAATTGAATTTGATGATGATGGTTATTTATATTTTTCTATTGGAGATAGAGGTGAAAGAGATATAAACCCTCAAGATATTACCCGAGATGGTGGTAAAATTTATAGATTACATGATGATGGCTCTGTTCCTGAAAGTAATCCTTTTATTGAAACAGAAAATGCCAAAACAGCTATTTTTAGTTATGGGCATAGAAATGCTCAAGGCATGACAAAAAATCCTTTTACAGGTGCTATTTGGACACACGAACATGGACCAAAAGGCGGTGATGAAATTAACATTATTGAAAAAGGAAAAAACTATGGTTGGCCCGTAATTTCTTATGGTATTAATTACAATGGAACGCCTTTTACAGATATAACAGAAAAAGACGGTATGGAGCAACCTCTTTTTTATTGGGTTCCTTCAATTGCACCTAGTGGTATGACCTTTGTTAAATCTAAAATATATCCTAATTGGGAAGGCAATCTTTTAGTAGGATCGTTAAAATTTGCATATTTAGAACGATTAATTTTAGAAAATAACAAAGTCATTAAACGTGAAAAATTATTTGAAGATATTGGTCGTGTAAGAAACGTTATTCAAGCACCAGATGGCTATATTTATGTTGGCGTTGAAGGTAAAGGAATTTATAAAATTGTTTCAAAAAAATAATTTAATGAAAGTATTTATAACTTTTTTAGTTGTTGTAGTTTCTACTATATTTTTTAAAACAACACAAAATAAAACACTACAAGATAGCATAAAAAGAGGCGAATTGGTTTATCAAGATTTTTGTGTTTCATGCCACTTACCAAATGGTGAAGGTGTAAAAAATGTGTATCCGCCGTTAGCAAAATCAGATTATCTTATAAAAAATAGAGAAGCTAGTATTCATGGTATTAAATATGGACAAAACGGTGCTATTGTTGTAAACGGTAAAACATACAATAATGTTATGCCACCTATGGGCTTGAGCGATGATGAAATTGCCGATGTTATGAACTACATTACCAATAGTTGGGGTAATAAAAATGAAAAAATGATTACTGAAACTGAAGTTAATAATATTAAAAAGTAAACTTCTACATGCAGGTAACTTTACAATTAATTAACTTTGTAAAGTTTATAAAATAGTCTTTATGCTTATTATAGGAATTGCAGGTGGTACAGGTTGTGGTAAAACAACCGTAGTGAATCAAATATTAAACGAACTTCCAGAAGGAGAAGTAGGTGTTATTTCTCAAGATTCATATTATAAAGACACCTCACATTTAAGCTTTGACGAACGCGTTAAAATCAATTTTGACCACCCAAGATCTATTGATTTTGAACTACTTGAAACACATTTAAAAGAATTAAAAAAAAGTAATACAGTAGAACAACCTGTTTATTCTTTTGTTAAACATAACAGAACAGGCGATACCGTTTTAACGCATCCTAGAAAAGTTATGATTGTTGAAGGCATTTTAATTCTTACAAACCCAGAATTAAGAAACATGTTTGATATTAAAATATTTGTACATGCAGATAGCGATGAGCGTTTAATAAGACGCTTAAAACGTGATATATCAGAGCGTGGTAGAGATTTAGATGAAGTTCTTATGCGTTATAAAACAACATTAAAACCTATGCACAATCAATTTATAGAACCCATGAAAGAGTTTGCAGACATTATTATACCAAACAACCACTACAATACAGTGGCAATAGATATTGTAAAAACCATTATTAACGATAAACTTTAAATGGCTAGCATCAAAAAAAAATATTTAAAACCATTTAAAAATTGGTTTGTTTTAATTCTTATCATTTTTGCTATATGGATGCTGTTTTTTGATACCAATTCTTGGCTAATTCATCATGAATTAAATACTGAAATTGAAAAATTAGAGAACGAAAAAGAGTACTATAAAAAAGAAATAGAAAAGGATGAAAAAGCTATTAATGAATTGAGTACAGATGAAGGTCTAGAAAAATTTGCCAGAGAGGCTTATTATATGAAACGCGATAATGAAGAAATTTACATTATTGAATATGAAGATAGTTTAAAAACTAAGTGATTATGACAAGTAACTTGTTTAGCGAATTCAATCCTGTTTCATCAAAGCAATGGAAACAAAAAATTCAGTTTGCTTTAAAAGGAGCCGATTATAACAACACTCTAGTTTGGAATACCAATGATGATATAGCCGTAAAACCGTTTTATCATGCCGATGATTTTAATCAATTACCTCACATATCAAAAACGAAAGCAACCCAATGGAAAATTTGCCAATCTATTTTTGTAGCTAATGTTGAAAAATCAAATATCACTGCTATAAATGCTATAAAAAAAGGTGCAGAGAGTATTCAATTTATTATTTCAAATGACACTTTTTCAATAGCAGATTTAATAAAAAATATAGATTTAAAAAAAGTTACTATTCATTTAGAGCTAACATTTCTATCTGAAGAATTTTCTAAAAAACTCGCTCTATTTCCTTTTAATTCAAGTTATAATAAAGGCATTCAAATACATACAGATATCATTAATAATTTAGCTAAAACAGGAAATTGGTTTTATAATTTAAAAGATGATTTTCAAAAATTTGAAAGCATTGTAAAAAACACCAATTCATTTACTGTTGATGCGTCGCTTTATCAAAATTCTGGAGCTACCATAGTTCAGCAGTTAGCTTATGCCCTAGCACATGCCAACGAGTATGTAAATTATTTTGAAGGCAGCCTAGATACTGAGGCAAAAAAAACGCTAAAAGTTACTTTTAAAGTTTCAATTGGCAGTAATTATTTTTTTGAAATTGCCAAACTAAGAGCTTTACGCCAACTTTGGGAAGTACTTGCTTTAGAATATGAAATTAATACCAATTGCTTTATCTTGTCTAAACCATCAAAACGCAATAAAACCATTTACGACTATAATATCAATATGTTGCGAACCACAACAGAATGTATGAGTGCCATATTAGGAGGTTCTAATACTATTTGTAATTTACCCTATGATGCTGTTTACCATAAAACCAATAGTTTTGGAGAACGCATTTCTAGAAATCAGTTGTTAATTTTAAAGCATGAAAGTTATTTTAATGCTGTTAATAATCCAGCTGATGGTGCTTATTATATTGAAACTATAACAAATCAACTAGCAAAAAAAGCACTAGACTTATTTAAAGACATTGAAGCAAATGGAGGCTTTTTAAAACAATTAAAAGAAGGTACTATTCAAAGAAAAATAAAAGAAAGTGCCAATAAAGAGCAAGGCACAACAACAGAAGATGTAAGTAAAATTGTTGTAAAAGCTGTTATAAATTCGTGTGGTATTTTAGATTCTCACGGAGATGTACATCTAAAAGGG
>JALRJA010000030.1 GCA_023255235.1 Flaviramulus sp. | reverse complement strand
CGATTTAATTGCTGAATTTAGCGAGGTAAAAGCCTCTCGCGGTGCCGATATTACTGTGAATACCTCTAAAGAATTAACAGCAAAAGCATCAAGTGGTGGTGATATAAAATATTATGGTAATCCTGAAAAGGTTAATAAAAGCGACAGCTCATCGGGTAGTGTAACACAACGCTAATTTTAAACAAAGGTTTGGTTTAAAACTTTCTGTCAGGATGGTATAATTGAATGTTAAATGATGGTTTTTTATTGAGAACTATTTCTGAAACCAGTTTTCCTGTTCCTGTTCCCATGCTCCAACCCATCATAGCATGCCCAGTAGCAATGGTTAAATTTGAGCACTTTGCAGATTTTCCAATAAAGGGTAACCCATCGGGAGAAATTGGTCGTAAGCCACAAGTTGCTTGCTCTTTTTCGGGTTGTGTTATTTTAATTTCAGGATAGTATTTTGATACGGCATTAGCAATTGCCTCAACACGCACCTTGCTAATATTGTGGTTAATTGCATCTATTTCCATAGTGCCTGCAAAACGAGTAAAACCATTCATAGGTGTAACAGCAACTTTAGCTTCTGCCAATATAGCTGGAATTTGTATGCCGGTGGGTTGTGTTTTGTTTATTCTATATCCTTTTCCGGGTTGTACTAGCAATTGTAAGCCTATTTTTTTTGTTAGAATAGAACTCCACGAACCCGTAGCTAAAACAAATTCTTCTGCTTTATACAATTGGTTTTTGGTTTTAACAGATTGTATTGTGTTATTGGTAACTTCTATGTCTTCAACTTTTTCATTTAGTATAAACTCAACGCCTTTTGCTTTTAAATAGGTTTTCATTTCTGCCATAAACTCATGAGGTGTAGTATGAGAATCGCATTTGTAGTAGGTAGCTCCTATTGCGTTTATATTTACTTGAGGTTCTAATTTTTTTAATTCTTCTGGCGTCATACTGGTTGCCTCTAAACCTTCTTGTTTTGCTATATGCAGTGTTTTTATTTCATCGTTTAAGAGTTTTTCTGTTTGACAAAGCATTAGCAAGCCTTTCTTTTCATAGTGAAAATTAAATTGCTCTTCTTGTTTAATAGCATCATACAAATCTTGAGACCACAAGGCTATGTTTTTAATTGCTGGTATGGCTTTTTTAACATGATTATAATTACACGATTTATGAAAAGCCCATACCCATTTTAAAAAATCTAATTCTAAACGAGGCTTTATATATAGTGGGCTTGCAGGATTAAACATCCATTTTAGTCCTTTTTTCATAACACCTGGTGCTGCTAACGGAATAATATGACTGGGCGACAAATAGCCGGCATTAACATAAGAAGCACCAGCGTTTAAGTGCGATTGGTCTATAATAGATACTTGGCATCCTTGTTTTTGAAGATAGTAGGCAGAACATAAACCAATAATTCCGCCGCCAATAACTAATACCTGTTTACCCATTTATTTTTTATACAGTTTTGTTGTTGATCTATAAGTATGAAATTACAAACTTTTAGATCGTTTTTTAAATCTATGTCTTTTTTTTTCATTAAATCACCTGAAACCCATGAGCATAAGGGTCGTTTTCATCAATAATAATGGTGTTATAGCCATATACTTTTGCCCAACCTGTAATACTTGGTATAATGGCTGGTTTTCCGTTTAGGCTTGTT
>JALRJA010000248.1 GCA_023255235.1 Flaviramulus sp. | reverse complement strand
TTCCAAATGGTAACACTTTCTGCGCCTAAACAATACGCAAAAATGGCAGCGGTATAATCTGAACCTTCACGACCTAAAGTAGTGGTAAAATTATTCTCATCCGAGCCTAAAAATCCTTGTGTAATATTTAAAGTTTTCTTTTTAACGCATTACAACCATATTTAGAAGGCTTATCTTATCAAGACTTTATAAGTGATGCAAATACCAAAACCATTGGCTTAATGAAGTATTACAAAGTAAGCCCAACCATTGCAGATGATATCAAACAAGCATCATTTTGGGCAATACTAGGCTCTTTAGTTGTAGTCTTTTTATATATTTTATTTCGTTTTAAAAGATGGCAATTCTCACTCGGTGCCGTTGCCGCTGTATTTCATGACGTATTAATTGTTTTAGGAATTTTCTCATTAACCTACAAATTCATGCCTTTTAGTATGGAAATAGACCAAGCATTTATTGCCGCAATACTAACTGTAATAGGCTACTCATTAAACGATACCGTAGTGGTTTTTGATAGAATTCGTGAATTCTTTAATGAACACGCCAGTTGGGATTTCAACAGAGTAATAAACGTATCTTTAAGTAGTACATTAAGTAGAACCCTAAATACCTCATTAACCACATTGGTAGTTTTACTAGCTATCTTTATTTTTGGAGGCGATTCAATTAGAGGCTTTATGTTTGCGTTAATAATAGGAATTGTAGTAGGTACCTACTCATCACTATTTATTGCAACACCTATTATGTATGATTCGGTAAAAAAACTAGAAGATAAGAAACAACAATAATTCTCTTTTGAGAATAATATGGTTATTTCAAATCAATTTATATAAACTTAAATCTAAGTGAAAAAAAACCAATCTAAGTTCAACTTAGATTGGTTTTTTTGTAATGTATTATAAAAGCAAGAACCTTTAGTTGTTGCTTATTTTTACTTTTTTATAAATGAATAACTTCACCATAAGCATCTGCAACAGCTTCCATAACGGCTTCGCTCATTGTTGGGTGAGGGTGAACAGCTTTTAAGACTTCGTGCCCTGTGGTTTCAAGTTTTCTACCTAAAACAGCTTCGGCAATCATATCTGTTACTCCAGCACCAATCATGTGGCAACCTAACCATTCGCCATATTTTGCATCAAAAATAACTTTTACAAAACCATCTTTATTACCTCCAGCACTTGCTTTTCCTGATGCCGAAAATGGAAACTTACCAACTTTAATATCAAACCCTTTTTCTTTGGCCTGCTTTTCAGTTAAACCTACCGATGCTATTTCTGGCGAACAATATGTACATCCAGGAATGTTTCCGTAGTCTAATGGTTCAGTATGTTGTCCTGCCATTTTTTCAACACATAAAATACCTTCGGCAGAAGCAACATGAGCCAATGCCTGTCCGGGAGTTACATCTCCTATGGCAAAATAGCCTGGTATATTAGTTTGATAAAAATCATTTACTATAATTTTATCTTTATCTACAACAATACCAACATCTTCTAAGCCAATATTTTCTATATTGGTTTTAATACCAACGGCACTTAATATAATATCAGCCTCTAAAACAGTTTCTCCTTTTGAAGTTTTTATAGTTGCTTTAACACCTTTTCCTGAAGTATCAACACTTGTAACTTCTGCCGAAGTCATAATATTTATACCCGATTTTTTGAAAGAGCGTTCTAGTTGTTTTGATACATCTTCATCTTCAACAGGCACTACATTTGGTAAATATTCTACAATAGTAACCTCTGTTCCCATTGAATTATAAAAATATGCAAACTCAACACCAATAGCTCCAGAGCCAACAACTATCATTTTTTTTGGTTGTTTGTTTAAGGTCATAGCCTCTCTGTAACCAATTACTTTTTTACCATCTTGAGGTAAACTTGGTAATTCACGTGAGCGAGCTCCTGTTGCTATTATAATATTATCGGCAGTATATTCTGTGCCATCAACATCAATTTTTTTACCAGGTTTTAATTTGCCAAAACCATTAATAACGTCAATTTTATTTTTTTTCATTAAAAATTGAACACCTTTACTCATGCCATCTGCAACACCACGACTGCGTTTCACAACAGCGTCAAAATCGTGTTGAGCCTCTTTAACTTTTAAACCATAATCTTCGGCATGTTTGAGATATTCAAATACTTGAGCAGATTTTAATAAGGCTTTTGTTGGAATACAACCCCAATTTAAACAAACGCCACCAAGACTTTCTTTTTCAATAATAGCCGTTTTAAAACCTAACTGAGATGCTCTAATAGCTGTAACATAACCACCAGGACCACTTCCAAGAACTATAATATCGTATTTACTCATTTGTTAATTTTTAAGCCACGAAATTACAAAATCAAATTGTAATAATGAATTTAGAACACGTATAATTTACCTCTTTCACTACCTTTGTAAGATAAGTTTTAAGTTATGAATATACCAAGAACAAGTTTTCCTAGGGTAGTTATTATAGGTGGCGGTTTTGCGGGAGTTGCTTTAGCAAAAAAATTAGCAAAGCAAGAAGTGCAAGTAGTACTGCTAGATAAAAACAACTACCATACCTTTCAGCCTTTATTATATCAAGTATCTACAGGTGGTTTAGAGCCAGATTCTATGTCATTTGCGGATTGTCCAGTCCCTAAATCTGTCACACAATGTGATTCTTTATAGTCGTTGTCACGTTTAGTTTGCTTTAATCGATACTCTTCAATAGCCGAATAAGTATTTGCAGATGTTAAT
>JALRJA010000410.1 GCA_023255235.1 Flaviramulus sp. | reverse complement strand
AATGGTGCAACGTGGAGAAGCTGTTGGTGTTGTAGCGGCACAATCAATTGGTGAACCTGGTACACAATTAACACTTAGAACATTCCATGTTGGTGGTATTGCTGGTAATATTTCAGAAGAAAATAAATTAGCAGTAAAATTTGATGGAATTGCTGAAATTGAAGATTTGAAAACCGTTAAAGGTAAAGATGGTGAAGGTAATGATATTGATATTGTTATATCTAGAACATCTGAACTTAAATTAACCGATAAGAAAACCGGTATTCTTTTAAGTACTAATAATATCCCTTATGGTTCTACCATTTATATAAAGAGTGGCGATCAATTAAGTAAAGGCGATGTTGTTTGTACATGGGATCCTTATAACGGGGTTATTATTTCTGAGTTTGCAGGTAAAATTAAATATGAAAATATTGAACAAGGTATTACTTACCAAGTAGAAATTGATGAGCAAACTGGTTTCCAAGAAAAAGTAATTTCAGAATCTAGAAACAAAAAACTCATCCCAACACTTCATATTGAAAATAACAAAGGGGAAACCATTAGGTCATACAACCTACCAGTTGGTGCACACTTAATGACTGATGATGGTGATAAAATTAATGTTGGTAAAATATTAGTAAAAATACCACGTAAATCGGCAAAAGCAGGTGATATAACAGGTGGTTTACCTCGTGTAACCGAGTTATTTGAAGCACGTAACCCTTCTAATCCAGCTGTTGTAAGTGAGATTGATGGTGTTATTTCTTTTGGTAAAATTAAACGTGGAAACAGAGAGATTATAGTTGAATCTAAATTAGGAGAAGTTAAAAAATACTTAGTAAAATTATCTAATCAAATTCTTGTTCAAGAAAATGATTATGTAAAAGCTGGTATGCCACTTTCTGATGGCTCTGTTACTCCAGACGATATTTTAAATATTAAAGGACCTTCGGCTGTTCAACAATACCTTGTTAATGAAGTACAAGAAGTATATCGTCTTCAAGGTGTGAAAATTAATGACAAACATTTTGAAGTTGTTGTTAGACAAATGATGAGCAAAGTTCAAATTATCGACTCTGGTGACACGCTTTTCTTAGAAGACCAATTGGTACACAAATCTGATTTTATCAAAGAAAATGATGCTATTTTTGGAATGAAAGTTATTGAAGATTCAGGAGATTCTGCAAGTCTTAAAGCTGGTCAAATTATTTCTGTTCGCCAATTACGAGATGAAAATTCAATTTTGCGTCGTGAAGATAAAAACCTAGTGGTAGCAAGAGATGCTAAACCAGCAACTGCTACACCAATACTGCAAGGTATAACAAGGGCTTCACTTCAAACTAAATCATTTATTTCGGCTGCTTCTTTCCAAGAAACAACAAAAGTTCTTAACGAAGCTGCGGTAGCTGGTAAAATAGATGATCTTGAAGGCTTAAAAGAAAATGTTATTGTAGGTCACAGAATTCCAGCTGGAACTGGAATGAGACGATACGATAATATTATTGTTGGCTCGAAAGAAGAATTTGATAAAATGATGCAAGCAAAACAAGAGTTAAATTATAATTAAGAAAAAAGCATTCCCGTTCTAACGGGAATGCTTTTTTTATACCTATTTATTATGGCAAACGAAAATGATAATCAAAAAAAACAAGGTCAAATCAATATAGAACTTGATGAAAAAGTAGCTGATGGTATATATTCAAACCTAGCTATTATTAATCATTCTGTTTCAGAGTTTGTAGTTGATTTTGTTAGTATTATGCCTGGAATTCCTAAAAGCAAAGTTAAGTCTAGAATAATTTTAACGCCCCAGCATGCTAAGCGATTTTTAAAGGCACTGGGTGATAATGTTGCTAGGTTTGAAAATGCACACGGTGAAATTAAAGACTATGAGCAACCGCCAATTCCTTTAAATTTTGGACCTACAGGTCAGGCTTAAAATAATCAAACAGATATAGAAATACTACTCATTTTATGTATCAAAAATCAGATACATAATGAAATTTGATACTAGGATATTTTTGTTCTGTCATTTGAAGTGAAAAAGCAGAATCTGCAAAAAACACCAACTGCCCTCGTTTATCTTTTGCAAGAAAACGTTGTTTTACTTGGGTAAATTCTTTGAATTCAGCATTTTTTTTGTCTTTACATTCTACCCAACAAGCTTTGTGTATATTTAGATTTTCATAGGTGCATTTGGCACCATATTCATGTTCTAATCTGTATTGAATTACCTCATATTGTAACGCTCCTACTGTACCAATTACTTTTCTACCATTAAGTTCTAAAGTAAATAACTGGGCTACTCCTTCATCCATTAATTGGTCTAAACCCTTATATAATTGCTTAGATTTAAGCGGGTCGGCATTATTAATATACCTAAAATGCTCTGGTGAGAAGCTTGGAATTCCTTTATAGTTTATAATTTCACCTTCGGTTAATGTATCTCCAATTTTAAAGTTACCGGTATCGTGTAGTCCTACAATATCGCCAGGATAAGATATGTCAACAATTTCTTTCTTTTCTGCAAAAAACGCATTAGGACTAGAAAATTTCATCTTTTTATTATTTCTAACGTGTAAGTAAGGTGTGTTTCTCTTAAATTGTCCAGATACTATTTTAACAAATGCCAATCTATCTCTATGATTGGGATCCATATTGGCATGAATTTTAAAAACAAAACCGCTAAAGTCTTTTTCATCTGGCTTTACTAGTCGTTCTTCGCTTTGTTTAGCTCTAGGAGTTGGTGCCATATTTATAAAACAATCTAATAGTTCTTTAACACCAAAATTATTTAAAGCAGAGCCAAAAAATACAGGTTGTAATTCTCCTTTTAAATATAATTCTTTATCAAATTTAGGGTAAACACCTTCAACCAATTCTAATTCTTCACGAAGTGTGTTTGCAGCTGTTTCTCCTACCAAATTGTCTAATTCTTTAACGTTTAAGTCTGATATTTCAATAGTATCTTCAATATTTTTTCGACTATCACCACTAAAGAGGTTTATATTTTTCTTCCATAAATTATAAATTCCTTTAAACGCATATCCCATCCCTATAGGAAAACTTAAAGGTGTTACGGTTAACCCTAATTTCTGCTCAACTTCGTCCAATAAATCAAAAGCATCTTTTCCTTCTCTATCTAGCTTATTGATAAAAACTATCATGGGTATATGACGCATTCTACAAACCTCAACTAATTTTTCGGTTTGCTCTTCAACACCTTTAGCAACATCAATTACAACAATTACGCTATCTACTGCGGTTAATGTTCTGTAAGTATCTTCGGCAAAATCTTTATGACCAGGTGTATCTAGTATGTTAATTTTAATACCACTATACTCAAAAGCAAGTACCGAAGTAGCAACCGATATACCTCTTTGGCGTTCAATTTCCATAAAATCGCTAGTAGCCCCTTTTTTTATTTTGTTGCTTTTTACCGCACCAGCTTCTTGTATTGCACCACCAAAAAGAAGTAATTTTTCTGTTAGGGTTGTTTTACCAGCATCAGGGTGAGAAATAATTCCAAAAGTTCGTCTGCGTTGTATTTCTTTTAAAAAATTCATGTTTTTATAAATGGCTTGCAAAGATAGTATTTATAAGTTCAAAAATAAATACTAGTTTATAGCTCTTTTTAAATTTATGGCTAGAATGCTATATTTTAAAATTAACTTGGTATTTTTGCCTTCTATGGAAGAAGAAAAAGTAATTCTTGTTAATGAAAAAGATGAGCAAATTGGGCTTATGCCCAAGCTTGAAGCACATAAAAAAGCTGTTTTACACAGGGCTTTTTCGGTTTTTATTTTTAATGATAAAAATGAATTACTACTACAGCAACGAGCTTTAAACAAATACCATTCGCCTGGTCTTTGGACAAACACCTGCTGCAGTCACCAACGTGACGGTGAAAGTAATATTGAAGCCGGAAAACGCCGGTTACAAGAAGAAATGGGCTTTGTTGTAGATTTAAAAGAAGCTATTTCCTTTATTTATAAAGCCCCTTTTGATAATGGGTTAACAGAGCATGAATATGATCATGTTCTTTTGGGTGTTTATAATAATGACCCTATTATTAATTTAGAAGAAGTAGCCAGTTGGAAATGGATGCCGTTAGAAACTATTAAAGCTGATATAGCTTTACATCCTAAAATTTACACCGAATGGTTTAAAATAATTTTTGATAAGTTCTACAAATATATAAATGCAAGAGTATGAAAGTAACCGTTAGTAGAAAAGCACATTTTAATGCAGCACACAGATTGTACAGAAACGATTGGGATTTTGAAAAAAATGAAGCCATTTTTGGAAAATGCAATAACCCCCATTTTCATGGTCATAATTATGAGCTTATTGTTAGTGTTACAGGCAACATAGACCCAGAAACAGGATATGTTATTGATATGAAGGTTTTAAAAAACATTATTAAAAATGAAGTAGAAGACGCTTTTGATCATAAAAACTTAAATATTGAAGTAATAGAATTTAAAACCTTAAACCCAACTGCCGAAAATATTGCTGTTGTTATATACAATAAAATCAAGCCATTACTAGATAATAGCTTAGATTTAGAAATAACACTTTATGAAACGCCTCGTAATTTTGTGAGCTATTCTGGAAAATAAATTAAACTTTAGTTTGAGTAATTAAATTAATATCAAAATTAAT
>JALRJA010000355.1 GCA_023255235.1 Flaviramulus sp. | reverse complement strand
AAAATTATATGTACCAAACCAATTAAACATAAGTTGTATAATAAATAAGAAGATCTGTTTTTTTTAAGAATAAAACTCATAATTTATAATTTTCTTTCTCTTTTTTAGATAAACTCTTAATCCTTATATCTTGAAAATTTTGCTCTTCCTTTTTCACATTTAGTAAGTGTGGATCGGTCCATCTAGGCTCTGCTAAGTTTTTATTCCAATTTAAATAAAGCGATTGTAGTTCACTGAAAACATTTGGTTTTTTTAATGAAATATCATTGGTTTCCATTTCATCAATGCTTAAATCAAAAAGCATTGTCTTATTTTTGTAGGCACTTTTTATAAGTTTATATTTTCCTTTTCTAACCGCAAATTCTTCTCCATTTGCAACTCTCCAAAATAATGCTTTGTGAGGAGCCTCATTTAGGTTGCTTTTAAGGTAAGGTAAAAGGTTTTTTCCATCTAAGAATTGGGTCTTATTAAGTTTTAACTTAGCAGCAGCCAAACAAGTACTGTAGATGTCTAATGCTGAAACAGGTTGGTTATAGGTAGTGCCTTGTGGTAATTGTGAAGGCCATGAAATGGTAAAAGGAACTCTAATTCCTCCTTCAAATAACATCCCTTTATGACCTCTAAATTTCCCGTTATTTGCCGCATCTAAACGGCCACCATTGTCACTTAGAAATATGATAAGTGTGTTTTCGCGAATACCAAAACTTGTTAGTAGCGAATCTATTTTACCCACTCCTTCATCAATACCAGCAATCATCGCTCCATAAACACTTCTAATTCCATATTCAATGTGTTCTGTTTTTTTTAAATATTGCTTTGTAGCATGATTTGGGCTATGTGGTGAATTGTAAGACAAGTAAATAAAAAATGGATTATCTTTATTTTGTTTAATATAAGACAAGGCTTCATTTGTAAAATCATCTGTTAAGTAGTTCAAATCTTTATGGTCTATATTATCTTCATTGCGTTGTATATGCATGGTTTTATTTTTACTGTGAGGATATCCCCAATAATTCATATTTCCGCCAGAAAATCCAAACCAATGATCAAACCCTCTTTGACGAGGTAAAAAACTGGGATGATCTCCCAAATGCCATTTGCCAATTGCACAAGTATTATAACCTGCTTCTTTCATTTTATTTGAAAGAAACACTTCATTTTTTGGTGTTCCCATTGTTGAGTCTTGTGGTGCAAAAGGGACATTGTGTTCATGTCCAAATCGCTGTTGATATCGCCCTGTCATAAGGCCAGCTCTTGATGGGCTACAATAGGGATGCGAAACATAACCATTAGAAAAAACAACACCTCTCTCGGCAATTTTATCAATATGTGGTGTTAGAATATCTTTTGAGCCATTAAATCCTACATCGGCAAATCCCTGATCATCTGTTAGGATAATTATGATGTTTGGTTTATCATTAAAATTTTTTGAATTTGTTTTTTTAGAAGGTACTATTTCACATGTGAAAAATATTGTGAAAAAGAATAATGCTAAAGTTTTACCTCTAATTTTCATAACTTTTTTGGTTGCTACTATTTATTTTAAAAAAAGTTCAATCACTGGGATTGCGACATCGGGTTTGGTTACAGGGATAGTTATTTTTAAGCCATTGTCATTTTTTTTAACATCATCTAGCCAAGCTCCTTTTTTTGTTTTTAGTTGAAGTTCAGAGCCATCATTTAATATTTGTGCATACAAGACTTTATCTGCCAAACCAGGCAGATAAATTGTTTTAAATGGCCATTCTAATACATGTACATACAATCTATTTGTTTTAGGGTTGTATGTTAACAAACAATTATCAGGTTTTTCAAATTGTTTAGGAGCCGCTGTACATCCATAAATGGAACGACTGTGATACTTCATCCATTGATGAGTAGCTTCAAGTCTTTCAACGGCTTCTTTTTGAATAATACCTCTTGCGGTTGGGCCTACATTAAGTAAAAGATTACCTCCTTTGCTAACTGTTTCAATAAGCATAACAATGGTTTGTTCTGTACTCTTCCAGGAGTGATCGTCTCTGTGGTAGCCCCATGAATAACCAGAAAAAGTTTGACACGTTTCCCAAGGCACTTTTTCACCATTGTAGGTTACCCACTCATTGGGCATAAATTGTTCGGGTGTCAAAAAATCCCATCCGCCTTCTTCTTTTAAATCAAGACGATCATTTATTATAATTTGTGGCTGAAGTATTCTTATTTGTTTATATAAATTTTCAGAATCCCAATATGTTCTTCCTTTTCCATTCTCTCTTTGTGGGTAAGAAAAGTCTGTAAATAAAATATCTATTTGCCCATAGTTGGTTAAAATTTCTGTTAATTGGTTTTTGAGATACTTTTGAAAGTTTTTAAGATTTCTATCGGCGTCTTTTGCCAATTCTTTTTCATTATTTCTTTCGGGGTGAATGGGATCTTTGACAATAAAATCGGGGTGATGCCAATCAATCAATGAATAGTATAATCCAATACGTATTCCTTCGGCTCTAAAAGCATCTACTAGTTCTTTCATAACATCTTTTCCATAGGGCGTGTTTGTTACCTTGTAGTCTGTATATTTTGAGTTGTAAAGACAAAACCCATCGTGATGTTTAGCAGTGAAAACCACATATTTCATTCCTGCTTTTTTAGCTAATTTGGACCAATCTCTTGGGTTGTATAAATCGGGATTAAAAAAGTTAGCATACTTTTCATACGTCTTTTTTTGTATCTTTTCATTACTCATTACCCATTCGTGTCGAGCAGGCAAAGCATATAAACCCCAGTGAATAAACATACCAAAGCGTGCTTCTGTCCACCATTCCATCCGCTCTATTTTTTCTGCTTTTGTTTCCGTATTTAACTGAGCGTAGGTTTGCCACGCAACTAAGTTTAAAAGTACAACACAGACTATTTTTTTCATAAGTTTAGATTTTTTCTTTAACAAATTGACTAAATTTTGGTCTAATTTTCTTTTTGGAATGTTCTTTTTATTACAATAAAATGGTTACTATTGAAATTAAATTTTCAAAATAATTAGCATTGTTAACTACTTCATTCATTATTTTTTCTTTGAAACTCTGTTTTGTTTGTTGATTTGAGTTAAAATAATGAACATTTGAAAACAATTTATTCTTACATTACTAAATATATTTGTAAAAAAACCTTAATTACCTAATAGTAGAATTGATTCTCCTTTTCTCATCTCTTATACCATATTATCAAAGCACACACACCAAAACACCTTGAAACACACCAATTAAGTTTCAAGATGTCTATGACATTTGTCATAATTTTTAAGCGTTTTCTTTGATATTTTTAATCATACTAAAAAATTAATTGTCATGATTAGAAAAGCACCCATTTCAATGATAATGACCACGCCAGTTATTACACTTGAAAAAACCGATAGTTTAGAAAAAGCCGAACACCTTTTTAAAAAGCACCATATTAGGCATATTCCGGTTGTAGAAAACAACAAGATTGTAGGTATGCTAAGTCAAACAGATTTGTTGCGCTTGAGTTTTGCAGATTTTTCAGAAAACACATCCGATTACTCTAACGCTCTAGTTTATAATATGTTTACCATAAACCAATTTATGAACAGGCATATTGTAACCATTTCGGTTTCAAATTCAATAAAAGAAGTTGCAGAAATATTAGCTTCACATGAATTTCATGCCTTACCAGTAATTGCACACAATAAACTTGTTGGTATTGTTACTACAACAGATTTAATAAAGTATTTTTTAAAACAATACTAAATGTTGGCAAGATCTTTTAAATGTGCAATGGTTTCTAACTGATTGTCACTTTTAAAAATATGACTTCCAGCTACAAAAACAGTTGCTCCAGCTTCTACTAGCTTAGTGATATTGTTATTGGTAACACCACCATCAATTTCAATGTGCGTATCAAGCCCTTGCTCATCTATCATTTTGCGTAGTTTTTTTACTTTTTTATACGTAATATCTTCAAACTTTTGACCGCCAAATCCAGGATTGATAGACATTAATAAAACCATAAAACACTTAGGTAAAATATCTTCTAAAACAGATACCGGTGTGGTTAAATTTAAAACAACACCCGCTTTACAACCAACAGCTTCAATTTGAGAAAGCGTTCGGTGTAAATGCACAGTAGATTCATAATGTACAGTAATAATATCAGCACCTACTTTTGCAAATGCTTCAATATAACGCTCGGGTTTTTCAATCATTAAATGAACATCCAATGGCTTAGTAGCATGTTTTTTTATGGCTTCAATAACTGGCATACCATACGAAATGTTGGGAACAAAATGACCATCCATAACATCTATATGAAACCAATCTGCCTTACTTTGGTTTACCATTTCTATATCTCGTTGCAGGTTTGCAAAATCGGCAGCTAAAATTGAAGGTGCTATTAATTTACTACACATTTAAAACAAGCATTATAAGTTTTATGCAAATATAAAAAAGTCTTTGAGAAGTAGCCTCTATTACAAAAAACCATTAACCCAAATAGCCACCTACATAAAACAAGATTAAAAAAATAAAAGAACAAACCCTTGGTAATCAGCCAAGGGTTCTCTCATCAATCAAAAACGAACAGTTATTTCTTTAACTGTTTGTTGCTATAATTTAGGATAGTAACCAATAAAATGATTACCCTAAATAGGTTTTCAAAATTTTACTTCTTGAAGTATGCTTTAATCTACGTATAGCCTTTTCTTTAATTTGGCGTACACGCTCACGAGTTAAATCAAAAGTTTCACCAATTTCCTCAAGCGTCATTGGGTGTTGGTTTCCTAAACCAAAATATAAACGAATTACATCTGCTTCACGAGGTGTTAATGTTTCTAAAGCACGTTCAATTTCTGTGCGTAGTGATTCGTGTAATAATTCTCTATCTGGGTTTGGTGATTCACCACTATTTAATACATCGTATAAGTTTGAATCTTCACCTTCAACTAAAGGCGCATCCATACTTACGTGACGACCAGAATTTTTCATAGACTCTTTAACATCATTAATTGTCATGTCTAATTCTTTTGCAATCTCTTCTGCAGAAGGTGGACGTTCATGACTTTGCTCAAGAAAAGCAAACGTTTTGTTAATTTTGTTAATAGAACCAATCTTGTTTAATGGTAAACGTACAATACGCGATTGTTCAGCCAATGCTTGAAGAATCGATTGACGAATCCACCAAACAGCATACGATATAAATTTAAAACCACGTGTTTCATCAAAACGTTGTGCAGCTTTGATCAAACCTAAGTTTCCTTCGTTAATTAAGTCACCTAAGCTAAGACCTTGGTTTTGGTATTGTTT
>JALRJA010000323.1 GCA_023255235.1 Flaviramulus sp. | reverse complement strand
ATTAATTTTTCTTTCAGCATTAAGTTTTACCCCTATTAATGCCCAAAAATTTTCAACACATCAAGTTAAAAAAGGAGAAACTATAGAGACCATTTCAAAACAGTATCATGTAACTTCTTTAGATATTTATCAGCTCAACCCCGATGCACAAAAAGAATTAAAACCCAATACTATACTAATTATACCTATTTATAAGGCCAATAAGCCAAATGTAGAAACTGTAACCGAATTAAATGGGTTTATAGAACATACAACTAAGCGTAAAGAAACGCTGTATAGCTTATCTAAACTTTATAATGTTTCAGAAGATGAGATAAAAAAATATAACACAACCCTGTATTCTAAACCCTTGCAAAAAGGAGATAAAATTCAAATACCTCAATTCAAAATTACAGAGGTTGTAAAAGCAACACCACTAACCAAAACCTATGTAGTTTTACCAAGAGAAGGCAAGTGGCGTATTGCATACAAATTTGGAATTACAATAAACGAGTTAGAATCGCTTAACCCAAATATGGAAGCGGTTTTAAAAGAAGGTCAAATAATAAATGTACCTAACCTAGACGTAGATAAAGAAAATAAAATTGATGAACAGTATAGCTATTATAAAGTACTCCCAAAGGAAGGGTTTTATAGACTAAAACTAAAGTTAGGCTTAGAGCAAGCTCAATTAGAATTATTAAATCCTGAACTAAAAGAAAGTGGTTTAAAAGAAGGAATGATTTTAAAAATACCATATTCAAATAATTTTGAAGAAACACTATCTGATACAAAAGGTATTAATTTAATTGATGAAATTTCTGATTATAGAAAAAAACACATAGCCATCATGCTTCCTTTTCGTTTGCATAGAGTAGATTTTGATTCTATCTCTGACACAAAACAAAGTATTAAAAAAGATCCCTTTTTAAATGCTTCTTTAGATTTTTATTCGGGTGTAATGGTAGCTTTAGATTCTTTGAAGAAGTTAGGTGTTTCGCTAAAAGTAGATGTTTATGATACTAAGTATCAAGTTAGTGAAGTATTAAAAATTATGAATGAAAATAATTTTAAAGATTTAGATGCTGTTATTGGTCCGTTAACAACTGCAACTTTTGATAAAGTGGCTTCAGAATTAAGAAAATTTAATGTTCCGGTAGTATCACCTATTGGTTCTAATTTAAAATTATATGACAATGTTTTTCAATCAAAACCATCTGATTATTTATTGAAAAATAAGATTATAAATTTTGTTAAATCAACTCATTTAGAAGCTAATATTGTCATTATTTCTGATTCTAAAAACAAAGAAATAAGCACTCAACTAAAAAGCGAATTTAATACTGCTAAACTGATTCAATCGCGTAAAAATAAAACTGGAGAAGATGCCTTTTTTGTCACCAAAGAAGATATTCAAAGAGCTTTAAAACCTGGAAAAAATATTGTTTTCTTAGAAACTAATAATACTGGTTTTGCTTCAAATGTAACTAGTATTTTAACTTCATTATCACAAAACGAATCTGCTCAAACAAATAATAATTACGCTGAAATAATGTTAGTTACAACCAATATGAATGCAGCTTTTGAAAGCGATCAAATTAACAATTCGCATCTATCAAAACTTCAGTTTCATTTTGCATCGGGTTCAAAAAACTATGACGATAGTGCTCACAATACTTTCGTAAATAAATACTACCAAACATTTAATATGACACCTAGCTCTAGAGCTGTTAAAGGCTTTGATTTAACAATGGATGTTGTTTTACGCATAGTAACTTCAGAAAATTTATATCAATCTACACAAAAAACACCAGCTACAGAGTATGTTGAAAATAAATTTGAATACAAAAAAGAACTTTTAGGCGGTTATTATAATAATACATCTTACTTATTAAAATACGATAATTTAACCGTTGTTGAAGTTACAGAGTAAACAATATGCTGCCTGACAAAAAATTTCTGATTGATTTAACTCATACTAAAATGCCTTTTGGAAAGTATAAAGATTGGTATTTAATTGATTTACCCGAACACTACATAGTTTGGTATCATAGAAAAGGGTTTCCAAAAGGAACATTAGGTGATATGCTCAAACAAGTATATGAATTGAAATTAAACGGATTGGAAGACTTGATTAGAAACATTAGAAAACAATATCCTAAAAACTAGTTTTTTTAAGCTTTTTAATACCGTTTGATTATTTCCCTTATTTAAAATTTTGATGGTTTTTAAGTGTGTTATAATTGTAATTTATTCACAAATTCTAAAGCTCGTTTTTCATTATAATAGATATTGTTTTTATCAATAAACCCAACATGACCGCCATATTTTGGCATTTCTAAATGTAAATTTGCATTGTGTTTGGCTTCTTTTAACGGATAACATGTTGTTGATAAAAATGAATCATTTAAAGCATTAATTATAAGCGTTGGTGTTGTAATGTTTAAAAGAAACTGTAAAGAACTGCTTTTTTCATAATAATCTAAAGCATCTTTAAAACCATGTGCTTTTGATGTATATACATTATCAAAATCTAACAGTGTTTTTATAGAATTCAACTCTTCTAAACTTAACGCTTTTGGAAAAAGACTTTGCTTTATTCTTAGATGTGCTACCAAATCTTTTAAAAACCTATCATGAAATAATTTGTTTTTTAGTTTGTGAAGCTCTTTACAAGACCCATGTAAATCACAAGGTACAGAAACGGCAATAGCTGCTTTTACCTCTTTTGGAATAGTTGTTTGCTCTCCTAAATATTTTAAAACCACATTAGCTCCTAAACTAATACCTTTAAGGTAAATATGAGTGTATTTTTTAAGAGAAATTATATGAGAAATAACAGCAACCAGATCGTCTGTTGCTCCAGAATGATAGCTACGGTATTTTAAATTCTGCTCACCACTACAACCTCTAAAGTTTACACAAACAGCATCTATAGTATTGTTGTTAAACAGCTTGGCTGTTCCTGTCATGTATGGTCGTTTGGCATGACCTTCTAAGCCGTGAAGCAAAATAATAACGCGGTTTGTTTTGTGTTTAGAAAAACTCCAATTTAAATCTAAAAAATCTCCATCGCTTAACG